>DAORAG010000177.1:0-6468 GCA_035344095.1 Cyclobacteriaceae bacterium
ACATCCAGTGACAAGGGAATCACCCGGCCTCTGGGGCAGTTCAATTATACCTGCGCGCCTCGTCTTCCTGATGTGGCTTGAGTATAGTATGCAGTTTCTCTATGGTATTCAGATTGGCTTTCTGGGTATTAAACCAAGAACACTTGAGGGGCTGCCAGGGATATTTTTAGCACCGCTTATTCATGGGAACTTATCACACCTGATTTCGAACACGATCCCACTATTGTTTCTGGGATCTACTTTGTTTTTCTTCTATGAACGAATTGGAAGGACTGTTTTTTTTAGATGTTACTTTATCACCAACATTCTGGTCTGGTTGCTAAGTCCGAGAATGTCGTATCATATCGGAGCCAGTGGTCTGGTATACGGACTGTCATCCTTTCTCATCTTCTTTGGGTTGTTGAGGAAAGATTTCCTTTCGCTCCTGATTTCAGTGGGGGTAATCATCATGTATGGTGGAATTTTTTATGGTATTTTGCCGTCAGATCCTGGAATATCCTGGGAATCACATTTGGCAGGAGCCATTGTTGGGATGGTTACTGCCTTTAACCTGAAAGACAGACAGAAAGTAGGCTAGAGAATTGGATACCGCGGCAAAGAAAATCCTGGACGATCTTAAAAAAGGCAAGGTTGCACCTGTATATGTTTTACAGGGTGAGGAGACCTTCTACATTGATCTGATATCAGAGTATATTGAAGAGAATGTGCTCTCCGAGTCTGAGAAAGGATTCAACCAGGTGGTGATGTATGGCAAAGACGCTCCAGTAGCCTCGATCCTAACCAATGCCAAACGTTTTCCGATGATGTCGGAGAAACAGGTGGTAATCGTAAGGGAAGCCCAAGAGATTCCTGACCTTCAAAAGGAAACTGGTGCCAAGCTGATGTTGGACTATGTCTCAAACCCAACGCCCTCCACTGTTCTGGTACTTTGCCACAAGCACAAATCCCTCGATAAGCGGAGAGAACTTGGAAAGAAAATTGATAAGCTGACAGTCTCTGCCAATTTCAAAAAGCCCTACGAGAACCAACTTCCTGATTTCATCTCTTCTTATGTGCAGCAAAAAGGATTTGCGGTGGATGAGGGTGCAGTACGAGTGCTCTGCGAATATGTGGGTAATGATCTCAAACGTCTGGCCAATGAGTTGGATAAAGTCATGATCGCGTCTGAGAAGGGGGAGACCTTAGTTGCTGAAAAGGTGATGGCCCAGGTAGGCATCAGCCGAGAATACAACATTTTTGAACTGCAAAAAGCGCTTGTTAAAAAGGATGCCGTGCAGGCGAATAAAATCGTGAACTACTTTGAGAGCAATACCAAGAAGAACCCGTTAATTCCTGCCGTAGCCTTTCTTTACTCTTTCTACAGTAAACTGCTTGTGGCCTCGACAGCGCCCGACAAAAGTGATAGGGGCTTGGTCAGTCATTTGAAGATCAGTCCCTATGCAGCTCGCGATTATTCGAACGCCCTTCGTAGTTATTCTACCTCCCAGCTATCAGACTGTGTACAGTTTATTGCTCAAGCGGATCTTAAACTGAAGGGAGTGAATGCAAATGCATCAGGTGAAGGACAGATTTTGCGAGAACTTGTTTATAAGCTGATTCACTGATAGTTCCGGTCCGTAATCTTAAGTGGAAGTTTGATAACTCTGTTTAACGAATAGTTTAAGTTATTGAATCTCTGTTGGCCATAATCTCGTTTTTATCACTAGTTTTGACCCAATGCATCCCATTTTTTAGTTTTTGCTTGGGACCATTTTTTAAACTTAGTCGACAATATTTTTTCGATTGCCCAGTTGTAGCGAAAAACGCTTTTCAATGAGATTCCATCTTTTAAGGATTGGCATAATTTCATTATTGCCATTGGTAGCCAATGGACAAAGCATTGTTTCACAACGAGCTGTTGAGCGATTGTTTCATGAGGCAGTCGATCTGATGCAGCATGGTGAGTACGGTGCTGCACTTCAACGGTTTAATGACTATAAAGGACAAGCGGCTACTGGCGATCTACGCAAGGGTGATGCTGCCTACTATGAGGCGTTCTGTGCCCTGAACCTATATCACGGGGATGGAGAGAAAAAAATTGAGCAGTTTGTTGATAGTAATCCTGATCACCCCAAAGCCGGAGTGGCCTACTATGATCTTGGCAATTTCTTTTATGCTGAGAAAAATTATGGAAGAGCAGCCAATTATTTTAAGAAGGTTGACTTCCCTGCTTTAAGCAACGATCAACATGCGCTCGGGCGTTTTCATTGGGGCTATAGTTTGTTCAATCTCAGGAAGCTTGATGAGGCCCTTGATCAATTCAACTTTATCAAATCATTAGGCGGGCAATTTGGGCCGGCCTCTAGCTATTATGCCGGCTTCATCGAATTGGAGAACCGTGACTACGAGAATGCACTAATTGATCTTAAACGAGCAGAGCAGAATAAGTCCTATGCTCAAATTGTACCCTATCTAATTGCCAATGCCTACTATCAACAGCAGCAGTATGATGAGCTCCTAAAATATGTCGCTTCGTTGCAAGACAAAGAGAATCTGGCAAATGCAGAAGAGCTTTCCTTATTCACAGCGGAGGCATATTTCAAGAAAAATGATTTCCAAAATGCGCTCAACGGCTATCAGTCATATTTAGATGTAGTGAAGAACAGCGCGGACAGGGGAGTTCTCCTCCGTGCAGGGTTTAGCGCATACTCCTTGGGCAAAGACGATGTAGCCTTGACTTATCTAAAAAACTGTGCCTCTAATAAAGACAGCATAGGATTTTACGCGTCCTATTATCTTGGATCAATCTATCTGAAAAAGAACGAGAAGCCGTTAGCTCTCACAGCCTTTGACAACTCAAGAAAATTCAAAGGCGATCCAAAACTAGTCGAGGAAAGCATGTTTCAGCATGCCAAAATTTCCTACGATCTCGGTCAGCCGGATAAGGCAATCGATGAGCTTGAGAGCTTCTTAAAGATATTTCCTGCCAGTAGCCACACTACCGAAGTAAAGGAAGTACTCTCTCAAGCCTATGTGAACGCGAACAACTACAACAGAGCTATTGAATACATAGAAAGTCTTCCTTCGCGTGGTCCAACAATCAACCTTGCCTATCAAAAAGCCACGATGCTAAAGGGGATGGAGTTATTTAATATGGAGCAGTATGCTGACGCGGTTACCCTGTTTGAAAAGTCGATTCAATACCCACAAAACACAGACTATCTGGCGGAAGCCAGCTTCTGGAATGGCGAGGCGTATTCGATAGGACGAAAATACGAAGAGGCTGCAGAGAATTATCTGAGGGTGATTGGTATTCCAAAGTATTCAAATCAGGAGGTGATTACAAAAACACGCTATGGATTGGGTTATGCCTATTTCAACTTGCAGCAGTATGACCGCGCACTTTTCAACTTTAAAGAATTTGCCAAGAATGGCGCCAGAAATGACAACTACGCTGACGGGATGCTTCGTCTGGCCGATTGTTTTTATGTGACCAAATCATATCCGGACGCCCTCACCAACTATAGGAGGGTTATTCAACTCAATTCACCGGACAACGACTATGCTCACCTACAAGCAGGAGTGATACTTGGTATTCAAAGAAAGTACTCCGAGGCGGCTGCCGAACTTGATCAGGTATTAAAAAACTATCCCAAGTCCCGTTTTCTTGATGAAGCAATGTTTCAGAGAGCGCAGCTCGACTTTGAACAAGGTAATTACAGTGCCGCTGTCGCAGGGTTCTCCAGGTTAATTAACTCTGATCCGGGCTCAAAGTTTGTTCCTTATGCCTACATGCGAAGGGCCTCGTCTTATTATAATCTAAAAGACTACAACAAGACGGCTTCAGATTACATCACCGTGGTTGACAACTATCCTTCCCATCCAGTAACCAACGATGCGCTGCTGCCGCTTCAGGAGGCACTTAATTTGGCAGGTAGGTCAAGCGAGTTCGATTCCCACCTGTCTACCTTCAAGAATGCAAACCCTGATTCGAAAGGGGTGGAGGCCGTGGAGTTTGAAACCGCTAAGAACCTGTATTTTGGTCAGGAGTACCAGCGAGCCATTACATCCCTCCAAAGTTACATCCGAAATTATTCTGACAATCCGAAGGTGACTGAGGCTAAATACTACCAGGCTGAATCGTATTATCGACTGAAAGACTATAAAGCAGCGTTGGAAATTCATAAACAAATCGTGGATGATCCCTCATTCACATTCTCAGGTCGTGTGGTCGCGCGTATAGCGGAGTTGGAGTTCAAGTTGGGCAATTTTGAGCAGGCCGTTCCAGCGTATCGACAACTGGCGCGCATCGCCACATCAAAAAAAGATCAATTTAATGCCTGGTCCGGTTTAATGGAGTCGTTTTACCTTTTGGCGAAATACGACTCAGTAGATACATATGCAAAACTTATTCTTGAGCATGGCAATGTAAGTGCAGGAGCGGAAAACAAAGCTTCGCTTTATCTAGGCAAATCAGCTATGGCCCGTGGCAACTATGAGTTGGCTAAAGATGAATTCCTGAACACACTGAATACTGCCCGCGATGAATATGGTGCGGAGGCAAAGTACCTGCTAGGAGAAATTTTCTACTTGACTAAGGAATACAAGCAATGTTATGAGACTTTGATCAGTCTTAATACGGACTTTGGCGCATACACAGAGTGGGTGGGTAAATCCTATTTGCTGCTCAGCGACAATTTTATTGCAACAGGAGATATATTCCAGGCGAAGGGAACGCTCAATTCACTGGTTGAAAATTTCCCACTTGAAAACATCAAAGCTCTGGCCAGAGAAAAACTCAGACAAATCGATGAGCGTGAATTGAAGAAGCAGGTTGAACAGCAAAAGAACGATTCTATCAAAAACAATAATGGCAATGGGTAAAGTGTTTGCGATAGTTTTGAATAGAGTAGCCTTAACCGTGATGTTTGGATTGATATCCGTATGCGCATGGTCGCAAGAACAGTGGGAGAGAGATGGTGAAATAGAAGATGTTGAGATTGAAATAGTTCGTGAGCGACAGATTACACTTCCCAGGGCCAATCGCAATTTTGAGAAAGTCGCTCCAAGACCTTCTGAGCCCATTGAACCCGCGATCACCTACGAGTTCAGAAATTTAAGTTTTAAAACTCCGGATTATAATCCAACCGTTCGCCCACTTCGGCTTAAACAAGAGGACATCTCGAAGCTGTATGGAAACTATGTAAGTGCGGGTTACGGAAACTATGCCTCACCATACTTGAGCGCTTGGTTTACAACCAAACGGGATAAGCAGCGATTTATGGGCGCTAATGTTTACCATAGAAGTTTTGGAAATGGACCTGTCGATGGTAAGAACTCCGCCAGCGCAAATACAGAGGTAAAGTTATTTGGAAAAGTATTCGGACCCGCTGCTACGGCCGGTGGTTATGTGGGATATGAGAACACCGGAGGGTACTTCTATGGATACACCCCCGGTCTGGAAACTTCAAGGGATAGCATCAAACAATCATACAATTGGTTTAGCCTTGGTGGAGAACTCACCAATACCAAGCCAGCTGATTTTAACTACAAACTATCAGGAAGTTTCGGGTATCTCACCGATTATTATGAGGCCGCAGAAAGCGATCTTGGAATCTCATTTGATAGCGACTACAAAGTTGGAGATTCAAATTTTATTAGAGTCGAGTCAAGTTATTCTCTTATTGCGAGAAAGGACTCACTTGTCGATGCTAATCCAAGACATTTATTAAAGGCAAAACCGAGTTTCCAATTTCAACCTGTCGAAGGACTGAAGATCGAAATAGGAGCCAATGTTGTGCTGGAAAATGATTCGATAAGAAATAAGTCTCTCCATGTTTATCCTGCCGCAAGTGCTGACTTCAGTTTGTCGAAGAGTGTGAGCTTGTATGGAAGTCTGGGCGGGGATATTGAGAAAGTTAATCTCAGATCATTATCTTCTGAGAATCTGTGGGTCAACTCGAATATCGACATCTTCCATACCAACAAAACACTGGAGTTAACAGCTGGCCTGAAAGGTAAGGTCGGCAATAGAGCAGCTTTTGATATAGGGTTTGCTGCAGCTAACCTCAAGGATTTGTATTTCTATCGAAACGCAGCTGCTGACCTCGCAAAGTTTGATGTAGTTTATGACCGTGGAAATGTGCAACGCATCAACCTCTATGGGCAATTCGGATTCAATAGAAATGAGGTGATGAGATTCAATTTGCGAGGTGACTATTACGGATATTCAACGGATCAACAACAAGAAGCCTGGCATCGGCCAACCTATCGCGTGTCCGCAAGTACAGGGTTCAATGTTTATCAAAAGCTATTGATTGATGTAATGCTATTAGGGCAGGGAGGCATGAAAGCTTTCGATGATAACACAGGCACAGTGGTGACGCTAGACCCGGCATTGGATCTTAACGTGAAGGCGAGCTACCTGTTGTCAAAGCAAGCTTCAGTGTTCTTACGATTTGACAATGTGTTGGCAACTGATTATCCGAT
>DAORAG010000178.1:0-6465 GCA_035344095.1 Cyclobacteriaceae bacterium
TCGTTTCTACCTATTTTTTCCATAACCTCAGGTTTAAGGTTCGGGGATGAAGTTATAAATTAATATGCAGAGGATAGAGCCATTGGTCACAAACTTAGAACCAGTTGTGGTCTAGATTTTTCAGGACCCAGTCTGTGTCGATTTTATAAAAGTGATAAAGAATACCCGCGTATTCTATGGGATCAAAAAGGCGGACCCCTGTCGATTCTAGTTCATCGAAATCTGCTTGAGATGGAAAGCTATAATAATTCCCTACCTGAGTTTGAATTGAGCTTGAAATCGGAATGTTATTATTCATTTTGTTCACAATGTCAACAAGTGTTTTACAACCTGGTGGATAAAGGTTGACAATATGCCACAGAACTGATCGACCAGAGGTGACGCGCATTCTATTAATGCTTATCACTCTTCCTGTGTCAATGGTGTTGTCATCAATAAAGTGGAGGGTCGTTCCCACTTGCTTATCTTGATTTTGAAAAGCTCTGAATGTACCGAGAACTCCTTTGTAGTTCGGTAGCGTTGCCGAATGAAGGTTTATGATCCCGAGTCGGGGTACAGAGAGAATTTTTCCTTTAAAAATTTTGCCAAAGCGGATAGACAAAAACAGATCGGGTCGGTGTGACGCAATTTCATTTACAATACTATCATCAGATACAGAGGTCAAGGCCTGAAGTGGCGCATTATATTTTTTACTGAGTTGGTCGAATGAAAGAAACCCAGTATTATCGTTCGACTCGAGTTGTGGAAAAAGTTTTTTCAGTATAAACTCTTTTTCCAGATAAGCCAGCTGCTGTAGAGGGCGAACGTCTGAAGAAGGCGCCCCTACCTGTTTCGATACATAAAAATGCAGCCGGTGATCTGTGAGATGAGAAGCGAGAATGTTGAGAGCAATATTACTCTCAAGATCAAGGTTGCAGAAAATGGCAATGTTCATGGCAAGACAATTGCCAAAGATAACTATGAATTGATTTGAATGTCTTCGATTTCCATTCGAAACCAGGTGTAGTCACCATCTTTCAATTTCCACGTGATTTCACTTTTCGCAGGAACTTTTATTCCATTGAAATCCCTATAGCCGCCCATAGTTACGATCCAATGTTCCCTGGTTGATTGATCCCCGGTGTAGTAGAATCGTTGAGCCTCGACTTTTTCTATTAACCCCGTGGCATTAAAGGTGAATGTAACAGTTCCTGTTGTTCCATGTTCGACAAGGGTAGCGGTCGCATGGGTGCTGTCCGTTTGTGTCCATTGAATGTCGGGATTGAGGGCAAAGCTGGGGTTCCACACGATCTCAGCAAGATATCGTTGTAGAGCACCTTCGTTTATCTCTTCACCTTTTGCTTCATTGAGTGTAATCAGCGACATCATTTTTACCAGCATAGTTCCTTTTCCGCTGACGAATTTGTCACGAATAGCTACATGCATTCCAACCCCGGCATTCATATTTGCATGCCAAACAAATGCTGGCCCGGAGAAGGCAGCCCAATGGGTGGCTGTGAACGCAACCCAATCTCCATCAGGCGCAGATTTCATTTCTCCTTTTTGTTTGACAGTGGCAAAGTTGGTTTGAGGTTGATCGATTGCACCTGTGACGGCAAGCCAATTCTGTACGATGTTGGGAAGATTATTGACTGTAGTATTGTCAATCGGCTTGGTTTGTATAGAAGGGGTGATCTCGGCAACTTCCTTTTCTATCATCTGATTGAATTGCCATGAGCCGAAGGAAAGCAGCGCGGCAATTAGGACAATGACATTTGCTATCGTTCCATATCGGGCGTCACTCCAGTATGCAAAAATCAAAATCTGTGAGACGGTAACGGCAACAAGGCCAATTATCCACCAAGAGTCTTTTTTGATCAATAGCATAGCGCATGCCATAATCAATAGTATTGCTGCCGTGAGCCACAGCAAACCAACCGGTTTCGAAATTGATTTGGTTAGCTGAGGAATGGCGGCCAATTGAAATGCCTTTACAAACCCCATCACATGGATAAGTCCATGAACGAGGATAAGGATGGCTAAAACGAATCTCATATCGCAGTAAAAATAGTTTGCGATAGGTGGCAGAACTATGACTCAGGTCATGGCAGATAGGCAGTGGCTTCGACTTCAATCAGGCTGCCATAGTGCAGGTCTCGACTGGGCACAACACAGCGGGCGGGCTTGTGGTCGCCAAAGAATTCCGAATAAACTTTGTTAACAACATCCCAGTGCTCAATATCAGGAATGTAAATTCTCATCTGCAGAATGCAGTTCTTGTTACTGCCAACCTCCTCTAAAATGAGTTCGATGTTTTTAAGAACTTGCAAAGTCTGGTCAGCAATGCCCACTGGGATCACTTTTGTAACAGGGTCTTTTGGAAGTTGGCCAGAAATATAAAGTACGCCATTGTGCTCAACACACTGCGAATAGTGCCCTGCAGGTTTTGGCATTTTATCTGTCGTAAATAGTTGCATACGTTAGCCTCCTTTAGCTTTAGGTTCAAACATTTGAATCGTGTAGTTGAGAAGTTCCACACCACCGTGAGGCCCATGACCAGGAACAACAATTTTTGTGTTGTGATAATGCTGTTTCACCTTATCCACAGTGGCTGACCATTCATCAAGGTTGGCATCAGAGAGATTACCCTTTCCTGCACCCAAAGACTTTATCATACATCCGCCAAACAGAATTTGTTTAGATGGAATCCATAACGTTGAATTGTCCGGAGAGTGACCTTGTCCGAAATATTTAGCGATCACTTTTTCTTTGCCGATGGTAAATTCTAAAGGAGTGACAAATGTTTGTTGTGGTGCAATCACCTTGGCTTTAAGTGCGAGCTCACGAGTTAGGGAGTATCCGAAGGAAGAAATTTTTCTTTCGTGTACGACTTCGAGACCACCAAGGCAGTCAGAATGAAAATGATTGACATAGACTGCCTTAACAGAAATGTTGTTTTCTGTTAGCCAGTCCAGAAGGTCACCGGTCAGTTTATTGTTGGCGGGAGTGTCGGCAATGATTGCTTCTCTATTGTCGATAAAGATCAATCCATTACTGGCTACTCGTCCAAATCCATCAATCTGCGTGTGTGAAATATGGATATAGACATTGTCATCAATAGGAACCAGTTGAAGGTCTTCGTTTATTGTAATGGTCTCTTGCGCAAAAGCGCACTGAATACTCAGAATGAGGATGAGAATGTATTTCATCGGTCGCCAGTTGTTGGCAAATTAAACGAAATTAATGATCGGTATAAAGGCTGACCTCCAGTTCAGGTTTGTTTAGTTTTATCAACTTGGATGTGTCACCCAGCACTTCGTCTACGAGGCCATAGTTCTTTGCTTCCAATGCATTCAGAAATCGATCGCGAAGAAAAAATTCTTCAATTTCCTTCCAGGTGTGGCCAGTATGTTGGCCGAGTATATGAAACAATTGGCTTTGAATTCGCTCTTGCTCGTTTGTGGCAATTCTTACATCCTCGGTGTACCCCTTTGCGCCTCCACCTGTCGGGTGCATGTGAATGGTGGCTTGGAGCAAAGCATAACGCTTGCCCTTATGTCCGGCAGCCAGCAAGGTAGTTGCCATACTTCCGGTAAACCCAACGGAAACAGTTGACACTGGTGCGGTGATCATTTGCATGGCATCGTAAATCGCCAGGCCAGCATATACTACACCACCCGGACTATTGATATACATATCGATCTGACGTTTGGGGTCTTGGCTGTTGAGATAGAGCAGCTGAGCCACAATTACGTTCGCAACCTGATCATCAATTGCCGTT
Organism: Cyclobacteriaceae bacterium; assembly: GCA_035344095.1. Lineage (GTDB taxonomy): Bacteria > Bacteroidota > Bacteroidia > Cytophagales > Cyclobacteriaceae > ELB16-189. Next base: position 3,761 of record DAORAG010000178.1, read on the forward strand.
CCAAGGAAGATAATCCGTTCTTTCAGCAGCAAACTATAAATATCATAGGCACGTTCGCCTCTTCCGGTGTTGTCAATCACCATGGGGATAATACCAGACATCATGTGATTAGTTAAAGATGGACTGAATCAATTTCTGAAAGCCTTTGTATCGTGGGCTGTGAAATATCGTTTTCTCAACTCGTGCAATTTCCGAGCGAAGTTGATCTTGACCGCAGAGGTGGATCACATCGTAGGCAAGTTGCTGTGCGATGGTGTCTTTTTCAAGACCAGGATCAAGAATCAATTTTGCCTCAAATATTACAGCCTCGTCTGAGGAATTCTTTTTCAGCAGGTGATCTTCAATTGACTTTATTCTATTCAAAGAAATCCTCATAACTCATTAAGTTCTTTTTTACGTTATCTCTGATCTTTTCGAGGCATTTGTATTTCTGGACCGTGGCCGATCGGGCACTGGCGAACCCAAACTTTTCGGCAACTTTATCCATTGATATTTTGTCATAATAAAACGCTTGTAACAGGTCCATGCACTTTTGTCCTGACTCACGCAGAAACTTCGTTAGAGCGTTAATGGAGGGGTGATGCTGTCTATCATCCTCCAGCGGGGTGACGCCAGGAGGTAGCGGTTCTAGTTTCATTATTTCATTGAATCGCCTGCTCCACAAATGCCTCACGATACCCATCAGGTATTGACTTTCACCAGATAGAATCTTTGTACTTCCTCTCACTACTTGCTCGTAGTAGATGACAATTCCATCTTGAAAGAGATCTTTCGCCTCTTCAAGTGTTCCTCCTTGCTTTCGGATGAACCTGGCCACAGCGGGGAAGGAAGTTTCGTAGAGCCGGGTGATTAACTCCTCGCGAGTTTCTGCTGTCACTTCTAAGGTCATGCTCATTTGAGTGTTCATATCTACATGTGCGCCAGGATAGTCAAATATCACTGAAGTCTGCATAAAATATTTTGATTTTGGACTTATTTCTGGATGTATACCTATTGTCTACCCTGTTTTAGTGAGATGTACACTGCCCGTATACCCCATTTCTTAGAGTAGCTCGATCAGTACCCCAATCTTTGCAAGAAAATTATTGAACTGAAAAGAAAATACATGAGAACGCTGAGACTTTTGGGCTTAACAATTTTGGCTGGACTACTTTCCAATTGCAAAAATGATACTGATGTTGTTTCCGGACCGGAACCAAGCCAGATCGAATCGATTGAACGCGTGATCGTTGACAAGAAAACCACCGATACCCTAAAAACTGTTTTTGACTTTGAATTCGATGATCAAGGAAGAGTAATCAAGATGGTGGGCCGGGATCATACGGACATCAAAACAGTTTATGAAGTGACTTATGATACGTATGGAAATTTGGCTCAAATTGACCTAAGTGAGCAGGATATGGAAGTATTGGGTACCCAACGTTCTGGTTATACTTATGCGAATGGACGTTTGGTCGAGGAGAAGATGTCGTTTGTCGATGGTTCCGAGATTGAACTATACGCCACGCGAACTTATGAGTACAGTGATTGCTGTGAAAATCAACTGGCCAGGGTGACGACTTTTTTTGAAGGAATCGAAACGCCCTATTCGCTTGTTGAGTTCACTTATGGCGAGGATCAAATTAATCCAACAAAAATCAAATACTTCCATGTGGCGAGTGAAACTTTTACTGAATATGGATTTGAATATTTCGATAGTGAACCGAATGTGCTAAAGCCGTATTATCTATGTGCTCAGATTCAGGGCAACTTTTTGCATCTTGTAACCAGGTCTGTATCAGCCTATTCTTTTCGACTAACCAATGGTGGCCTTTTACATTACCAGTACTCGCTTGATTACTCTGAAGAATTTTTTGATGCAAATGGAAAAGGCAAAGTGGAGCGATTGGCACAAGTGTCTGAAGGCAGCGAAATTTACTACCGGATCAAATACAAGTTTCTTCAGTAAAAAGACGGTTGGTAGTTCGGGTGTTCTGCGTGTATCTTGCATTCATGTTCACTGGTATAATTGAAGTTGTAGGCAAAGTAAAAGAGATTGAGGAGGAGATGGGCAATAGACACTTCGCCATCGAAAGCAGTATAAGCCCAGAGCTGAAGGTTGACCAAAGTGTGTCTCACAATGGTGTGTGCCTCACAGTCACTCGAGTGGATGGCAACACCCATTGGGTAACTGCCGTGAACGAGACGCTCAACAAATCAAATTTGAGAACTTTGCATAAGGATAGTTTGGTGAACCTTGAGCGATGTATGCCAGCCAATGGTCGGTTTGATGGACATATCGTGCAAGGTCATGTCGACCAAACCGGAGAATGCGTATCAGTTAAGGAAGACAATGGGAGCTGGATTTTTTCATTCCAGTACGATGCTGATGCCGGAAACATTACGGTTGAAAAAGGTTCGATCTCAATAAACGGAGTGAGCCTTACGTGTTTCAATTCATCAAGCAACAGCTTTTCTGTGGCGATTATTCCCTACACATTCGACCACACGAACTTCAGGGAGTTAAAGGTGGGGGACAAGGTTAACCTTGAGTTTGATATTATTGGCAAGTATGTTCAGCGTTTGCTGAAAAAATAATTCAATGCGTTTTCTTTCCAAACCTGTGTAAAAGCCAATTGGCGAAAAGAAAACCAGCCCATCCACATAGTACGCCAATAAACCCACCCACCATAATGTCTCCTGGATAGTGAACACCCAGATAAATT
>DAORAG010000179.1:0-6458 GCA_035344095.1 Cyclobacteriaceae bacterium
GGAAAAACTCTGTGTTTAATTTGCTTGGCCAATTGATTACATCCTGACCGTTCTTCTGTCTCGTTTCAATCACATTCGTTTCCCAATCCGTCATTTTCTTAATGAGTGCTTTGCCTGCTTCAACTACCGACTTCATGCCTTCATTGTTCTTCAGCATTTCATTATATGATTCAATTTGTGTTCTCACCTTACGCATTGAAATAATTGAAGTGTGAATATCCTCGATGGTAGCCTCTACATCAGAAAGAAACTTTTGCTGCATTGACCATTCCGCAGACGTGGCATTCACGCGTGGATCGGAGATGATTTCGATATCAGTTTCTGACGACTCGCCTTTGTAAGTCAGTTTCGCTTTGTATTTTCCGGGTGCTACCTGATGGCCCTGATAATTTCCATATACGTAGGCATTGGGTACGTCTTTGATATTTTCTACTCTAAAGTTCCATGCAAATCTATTGACGCCTGCTTCTGAAGGCAGGACCTGTGGGGCGGGCGGCCCACCTGGATAAGGTTTGAAGCTCTCGTCTTTCTTGTTTGTATAAGATCGGATTACTTTTCCGCCTGTGTCAAAAATTTGTAAGGTGACTTTATTCGTATCCGCTTTTTCCTTTAAATAATAATCGAGGATCACACCATTCATTGGATTCTGACCAATACCGGGAGGAACTGGCATCCATGGCGGAGAGAAACTGGTATACCGATAAGTTACCTTAGGCTTATAAAGTTGAGCACTTGAACCACCAAATGATCCTTTCGATTGTTGAATAGCCGCCAGGTCATCCAAGATCCAAAACGCACGACCGGCAGTAGCAGCTACCAGGTCATTACCCTGAATGATAAGATCCGTGACAGGAACCACAGGAAGATTGAGTTGCAGTTTGTTCCACTGCTGCCCTCCATTAAACGAAACATAAAAACCTCTTTCTGATCCTGCATACAGTAAGTCCTTAACTTTCTTGTCCTCGCGGATCACTTTTATGAAGTCATCTGTATCTACACCATTTCCAATTTTTGTCCACGTCTTTCCATAGTCAGTTGTTTTGTAGGTCATGTTGCTATAGTCATTAAACTTATAGCGTGTAGCCGAGATGTACGCTGTTGCCTTATCAAATGGAGAAACCTCAATAGAGCTGATTAAACTCTCGGGAAGCCCGGGAGGAGTTATATTTTGCCAGGACTTTCCTCCATCTCTGGTGACATGTACCAAGCCACAATCACTGCCAGTATAAATCACTCCTGCCTCATGTGGTGATTCAATCAAATAATAAATCGTGTTATAATTCTCACCACCTGCACCCTCGTTTGTGAATGGACCCCCGCCTTCTCCTTGTTTGGTGGTGTCGTTACGCGTTAAGTCAGGACTGATCACTTCCCAATTCTGTCCCCAGTCGGTTGTCTTGAACACTACGTTACCAGCATGATAAATTGTCTTTGCATTATGAGGCGAGGATACAATCGGTGCATTCCAATTGTACCGATATTTCATGTCTTTCACCTGATAGGCCAAATAACTCGCAGGATACTGACGCACATCTTTACCTTCCCTTGTGTTTACGTCCAGCACTTCAATGTTACCCTGATAGCATCCACCCATTAAGAGTTCAGGATTGTTGGGATCAAAAACGATATAAGCACTTTCACATCCTGGCCCCGCGAACCAGTCTCTTTCAGTGATGCCCATTGAGTTGGTTCGACTAGCAATCACCACTGAAGAGTTGTCTTGCTGTCCACCATACACGTGGAATGGAAATACGTTGTCGACATTAACACGATAGAATTGCGCAGTGGGCTGGTTGTCGAGCGTACTCCACGTGGCACCTCTGTTGTAAGAGATTTCTGCACCGCCATCATCACCCAGAATAAGATTGTCATTGTTGGTTGGATTAATCCATAGATCATGAGTATCGCCATGACCAACGCGCACATTACTAAAATTTTTTCCTCCATCTATTGATCGCATTACCGGAGCATTGAGCACGTACACAATGTCTTCATTAATCGGATCCGCAAAAACCTCCATGTAATACCACGATCGAGAACTGATATCCTGGTTGTTGCTTAGCAACGTCCACTTCTTACCTCCATCATCGGAGCGATAAAGTCCAGACTTCGCTTTCTCAGTTTCAACAATCGCATACACACGGTTTGAGTTGGCACGCGAAACGGAGATGCCCATCTTACCAAGATCTTTTGGCAGCCCCTCCACAATCTTCTTCCACGTTTCTCCTTCATCCGTTGATTTCCACAACGCTGATCCTGGCCCACCACTCTCCACTTTCCATGGATAGCGCCTGTGTTGCCATGTAGCCGCATACAATATGCGCGGGTTGTTCATGTCCATGCTTAGACTTGAAACACCTGTATTTTCATCCACATAGAGCGTCTTTTTCCAGGTTGCTCCTCCGTCTGTTGATTTATAAACGCCACGATCGGAACTGGGTCCATGCACGGGCCCTTGACCGGCAACGTAGACTACATCAGAGTTGGAAGGATGTATTACAACATCAGAGATGTGTCTCGTCTTCTCTAACCCTACATTCTTCCATGTGGCGCCTCGGTCTGTAGACTTGTAAACGCCATCTCCATAGGATGTCATCACTCCACGCACTGCGTGCTCACCCATTCCCACATAAATAACATTGGGATCAGACTCAGATACTGCTATATCCCCAACGGATCCGGTCTTGAAAAAACCGTCAGAGATATTTTTCCAACTGCTGCCTGCATCTTCTGTCTTCCACACTCCTCCACCGGTGTATCCGGCATAATACAGCATGTCGTTTCCCCGAACTCCGGAAACAGCATTGGAACGACCACCTCGAAACGGGCCGATGTTTCTCCACTTTAGTCCTTTGTAGACTTGGGCATTAAAACTGGAAGTAGTGGTAGCAGCGGACGTGGCCTTGCCTTTTCTTTGGGCAAATGCGCCAAAGGAGATCGTCACTGCGAGTAAAACAAAAAAGGGAATTCTTCTCATGGTATTCAGGTTTGGACCACCCAAGTACCAAAAAGAAAAATTCCCTTCCTATTCCAAATTATTTGAAAGGCTTCTCCGGCTTCCGTTACTAATTGTTTAGCATCGAATCGCTGGTCTCCACATTCAGCAGAGGTATGTCTTTGGACTGGAAAATCTCGTTCAGTTTTTTCACTTCCTGGTTAATAATCTGGTTGTACTGCTGCCTGTACCCTGACCAACTCTTCTGCAAATCGTCAAAACGGGTCTTGTAACCTTCTGGGACGCGCGGATCATGGGTGTCTAGGTTATTGCGAATAAGGAAGAACTCGGAGTTCAGCTTAGAGGGCCAATTAAGCGCATCCTGAAATCCTTTTTGCCTTTCTTCCAAAATATTGGACTGCCATTCCTTTATTTTTTTAGACAACTCCTCAGCGGCTTTTACAAGATCAGTGGCATTGTCGTTGGATTTGTATTGATCACCAATTGTTTTCAACTGCTGATCAACCTTCCTGATTTTGTTCACTGCGTCATGTACCTCTACGATAGCATCCTCCGCTTTCTTAATGAGGGCTTGTTGCTCTGTCCAGGCTACGTTGCTCACTTTCAAGCGAGGATCGGCCATGATTTCGATATCAGCTTCGGAGGTTACTCCATCATAGGTCATTTTGGCTTTGTACTTACCAGGCGCCACTCGGTGTCCGTTGTAGTTTCCCTCAAACACAAATACACCAGGAACATCGGGCAATCCATTTGTTCGGAAGTCCCACACAAACCGGTTCAAACCTTTATTGGCGGGAATAGGAGTTGGCTTCGATGGTCCCCCCGGATAACTCTTGAAATCCTTTGCCTCCTGATTGGTATAATTTCTGATCACCTGACCCTGACCATCCAAGATCTCAAGCGTTATCGTTTTGTCGGTCACTTTCTCTGAAAGATAGTAGTCCAACTGAACACCTTCAGGTGGGTTTTTCCCAACGCCATGTTCCGTTATCAGGTAAAATCCAGGCGCACCAAATATTCTGTATGTCGGATTTGGTTGCACCAATTTCACCTTGGCACTTCCAAAGTCTCCTTTAGATTGTTGCAACGCAGAAAGATCATCCAAGATCCAGAAAGACCTACCCGCTGTAGACGCTGCCAAATCATTGTCACGAATGATCAAATCAGTGATTGGTACTACCGGCAAGTTGGATTGGAATTTCTGAAAAGAAGCGCCTTGATCAAACGAGATATAAAATCCCCTCTCAGCTCCGGCATACAGCAGGCCTTTGGTTTTCTGGTCCTCACGGATCACCCGAATGAAATCATCCTTTGCAACACCATTGCCAATTTTTGTCCATGTCTTACCATAGTCAGTCGACTTATAGGACATGTTCGAATAGTCGTTGAATTTATAACGGGTAGCTGCGAAATACACTGTTCCCTTATCATGAGGCGATACTTCAATGGAGTGAATCATGGTCTCTGGCATGTCGGGCGGAGTAATATTGGTCCACGTTTTGCCATCATCTCTTGTTACATGCATTAACCCGCAGTCACTACCAGTGTAGATGACTCCCTTTTCTAAGGGTGATTCTGCCACATAGTAAATTGTGTTGTAGTTTTCTCCACCAGCACCTTCGTTTGTAAACGGTCCTCCTCCTTGTCTTTGCTTGGATTCATCATTGCGGGTAAGGTCTGGGCTGATTGGGTCCCAGCTTTGTCCACCATTATTGGTTCTGAACAGCACATTACCCGCATGGTACATGATTTTAGGATCGTGAGGCGAGTTAATAAGAGGTGCATTCCAGTTGAAGCGGTATTTCATGTTTCTCGGTTGCTCTCCAAGGTTAGTCGAAGGATACTCCATGATATCTTTCAACTCCTTCGTACTCATCTCCTGGCGACTGATCGTCCCCTGGTAGCAGTCGCCATAAAGAACGGTTGGATTGTACGGATCATCGAATGCAATGGCAGCACTCTCACACCCTGGTCCATCGAACCAATGTTTAGTTAGAATTCCATAGGTGTTTGTTCTTGACGGTATGGCTACAGAAAGATTGTCTTGCTGCCCGGCATACAACCAATAAGGCACCTGTCGATCCGCACTCACGCGATAGAATTGCGATGTGGGCTGATTGTTAAGCGAGGACCAAACTTTTCCCCAACTGAATGAAATACATCCGCCACCATCCTGAGCTAAGGCAATATTTTTATTGTCTTGCGGATTAATCCAAAGCTCGTGACAATCACCATGTACATCGTTGAGATTGATCCAGGTTTTTCCTCCATCGATTGATCTCATAATAGGCGCATTCAATGCATAAACCACATCTGCATTTTGCGGATCTGCGAACACTTCCATGTAGTACCAGGAACGGGCGGTAATGATCTGATCATTGCTTTGCAACGACCATGTTTTGCCGGCATCATCAGAGCGGTAGAGTCCAGACTTCACTTTCTCCGCTTCTATTAATGCATAAACACGCTCAGGATTTGCGCGTGAAACCGACAGCCCTATTTTTCCCATTTCTGCTGGAAGGCCATTGGTTAGTTTTGTCCAGGTCTCACCTGAGTCCGTTGATTTCCAAATTGCTGAACCGGGGCCACCACTCTCTACTTTCCACGGGTATCTTCTGTGTTGCCATGTCGCGGCATACAATATTCTCGGATTACTCATGTCCATGCTCAGGCTGGATACACCTGTATTCTCATCCACGTACAGGGTCTTCTTCCATGTGGCGCCACCGTCCACGGATTTGTAAACTCCGCGATCAGCGCTGGGACCGTGTACAGCACCCTGGGCACCTATTAAGACAACATCTGGATTGTTGGGATGAATGATGACATCTGAGATGTGCCGGGTTTTTTCCAATCCAATGTTTTTCCATGTCTTGCCGGCATCCGTTGACTTGTAAACTCCATCGCCAAACGAGGTCATCACACCACGCACGGCATGTTCCCCTGTTCCTACATAAACCACATTCGGATCGGACTCACTTACCGCGATATCTCCAATTGATCCAACTCCAAAAAATCCATCTGATACGTTTGTCCAGTTGTACCCTCCATCAACGGTTTTCCACACTCCACCACCAGTATAGCCGGTATAGTAGGTCATTGGATCTCCTATTACACCAGAAATCGTATTGGCGCGGCCACCACGATAAGGGCCAATGTTTCGCCATTGCAGCGCAGCGAAATTGGAAACATCAACTGCACTTGACGTAGCAGGTGGCGCAGCCTTGGATTTGCGTTGAGACCAAACTGTTGTGTGCAATGATGCAATGACAACAGTCAAAAAGAGCAATCGTATCATGGGAAAATTTATTTTGCGAGAAGTACGCAAAACTTAAACAGTTTGCAAAGGGGAATTATGCGAACTGAACCCGAGCTATCGTGTGTTTAATTGTCTAATGGCTCCAACGAACTTCGATTTGATTTCATCGAGACGTGTGTGGCGATTTCCTTTTACAATCCACTTGCCACTGACTATTGTTCCAAAAAAGTGATTGACATCCGA
>DAORAG010000180.1:0-6402 GCA_035344095.1 Cyclobacteriaceae bacterium
AACCCCAACGCCTGCTAATCCGCAAGTAACACAACCGCAGCCCGCGACTCCAACGCCATCTAACCCACAACCGGTGGTACAACCACAACCTTCTAATCCTACGCCTGGCAACCCACAGCCTGCGAGCCAACCTCAGCCAGCGGTAACACCACAGCCAACGCCTGATCCCCAACCACAGCCGAAGGTTGAACCTGAGCCATCGGTACAGTCGCCACCACCAACTCAACCTGCAACGCCATCAGTTCCTGCGGTAACTGATCCTAAACCATCACTACCTGCACCGGAGACAAAGCCTACCGATACTGATTCAAAAAAATCCGATGATGATGATAGGGTTGTTATCTGTCATGTGCCACCGGGCAATAACGAGAACCGCAAAGCAATGACAATTCCAAGGTCGGCACTTCAAGGTCACCTTAATCATGGTGATTATGTAGGTGAATGTAAGGAAGAGAGCAATGCTGCCGTGAAAGACAAGGCCGCTCAAGATAGCGAGGCCAAAGAGAAAGCTGAGAAAGAAAAGTTAGAGAAGGAGAAGGCAGAGAAAGAAAAGCTGGAGAAAGCAGAGAAAGAAAAAGCAGAAAAGGAAAAACAAGATAAAGCGGACAAAGAGAAGGCAGAGAAAGAGAAATTAGAAAAGGAAAAGGCTGATAAAGAAAAGGCAGACAAGGAAAAGGCCGAAAAAGAAAAGAAAAAGGATAACAAGAAAGACAATGAGTTTTCATTTGTGAGCAGCTCTCATGGTGTGCTTTTGGCTTCCAATTCAAACGAGTGGTGGAAGTATCTTGGTCTTGACACAACTGGAACAGCCATAACCTATAAAGCGACCGTCAAACATTTTGAAAAGACGATTACATCTAACGGTACCTTGGATCTCAAAATCATTGATTCTCAAAACAACACGGTGTTGCTACAGCAAAAAATGCCGTCTGAGTATGTTTGGAAATCAGAATGGGTGACCTATAATGGAGATGAAGAAGCGTTGTCCGCAGAACAAAAGAAGTTAAGTAGTCAGAAAGAGCAGCAACCGCCTTCAAAGGAAGAACTGTTCAAACAATTTACTGACCCATTGTTAAGTCAGGTAATCACACGGTTAAGGGAGTTTTATAAAAACTACTAGCAATTGAGGGGCCACGCAAGTGGCCCTTCTAAATTACCAATCTCACTACACAGCCAGCGTTGACCTCCGATTGAATTGAAAGCTCACCCCGGTGGATTTGCACAATTTGTTTTGACAACGGTAGTCCGATACCTGTTCCGGATTTCTTAGTTGTAAAGAAAGGGATGAAAATTTTATCCAGAACATCTTTCTCAATACCCGGCCCATTGTCTCTCAACATGATAATTACACGATTATCCATGGCCAACGAAGCATCTATTGCTATAGTGGGGCTGGGTTGACCGTCTGTTGCTTCAATGGCGTTCTTGAGAATATTAATAAATACTTGTTCTAACAGTTCCGGGTCAGCCGTCATTTTTAGGTGAGGGTCAGCTGATCTTGAAACCGAAATTCCTTTTTGCTTGATTTCTTCATCGAAAAGCAATAAAAGCTTTTCAATAAAATCGCTGACGGAGACTTCCTGAAATTGTGGTTGAGGCAAGCGTGTCAGACTTCGGTACGCATCTGCAAAGTGGTGCAGTCCTTTGCTTCGAGACAATATTGCCTCCATGCCCTTCTGTAAGGTGTTACGATCAGGATCGCTGAAACCCACTTTTGCCTCATTCCGGGTTGTAACCAATTTTGATAAGGTTGCCGTGAGGGAAATAATTGGCGATACTGAGTTCATGATTTCGTGGGTCAGTACACGAATTAACCTTTGCCAAGCCTCAAGTTCATTCGCTTCGAGTTCGTTTCGAATATCTTGAACAGATATCAATTTGAAATGCTTATCCCGAATCGATATTTCACTCACCAGCATTGTTAACGGAGCAATTTTTCCATCAATTGTTTTTTTGACCACATGGCTGTCTCCGGGTTTGGCATCTCTGAATGCTGCAGCCAAATCTCCGTCATTTACTTCAAGATCATCCAGGTTTTTAACATTGGGATTGGCAAGAAATCTTTTCATCGTTTGATTGATCAGATGAATTTCTCCGTGCTGGTCAACACTCAAAATGCCAACCCGTATTTGCTCAACCAATAGTGACAGAAAAATATATTGGGCTTCTTTCTCCTCACTGATCGATCTAAATTGATTGGTTATGTGGTTAAGAGCTGAATACAATTTGGAGAACGAAGCACCCTTACCTTGTTCGCTATAGGTAGTTGTGAAGTCCTTCTGTGATATGGCAAGAAAGAAATTAGTCAAATCACGGTTTGTTTTGTCTACATATCGTATCAATTCGATAATTGAGATAATAAGGGCGATAACCACGTACACACTTCGCAGATACAGGCTTTCATAGACACAATACACAAGTGCGAGAAGGATAATGCTGAGGGTAAAAATTCTCACCACAACGTTGAGACGAAAATTCTCAAATCCCATATCGCTCTAATCTTCTGTATAAAGCCCCTCTCGAAAGACCAAGTTCTTTGGCTGCATGGCTGATGTTGCCTTCATGTTTCCTGATCGCCCTTCGAATTGCCCATGCTTCTACATTTTCCAAATTATAACTATCAAAGGAAGCGGTGTGGTCATTTTCACCTGACAAAAAATGAAAGTCAGCAATGGTTAGTTCTTCTTTTTCACCCATGATAACAGCGCGCTCAATTGCGTGTTGAAGCTCTCTCACATTTCCGGGCCAACCGTATTTTTGCAGATAAGTGATAGCTTCTTCACTAATGCTGTTGATTTGCTTCTGATATTTGCTACTGTACTGACGGAGATAGTGGATGGCCAGAACTGGAATATCTACGGGTCGCTCCCTCAAAGGAGGAGCCACCAGTTCTACAGTATTAATTCTAAAATACAGATCTTCCCTAAACTTCTTCTCTTTTACCAGTTGATTGAGATTGCAATTGGTGGCACATATCACACGGACGTTGACATCAATTTCTCCGTTAGTCCCTATTCGTGTTATTTTTTTGTTTTGCAAAAAAGTCAGGAGCTTGCTTTGCAATCCTAATGGAAGGTTTCCTATCTCGTCCAGAAAAAGTGTGCCACCGCTGGCGGCCTCAATGCGCCCCACTCGATCTTCTTTCGCGTCAGTAAATGCACCTTTTTTATGACCAAAAAGTTCACTCTCAAACAAAGATTCGCTTATTGAACCCACATCAACGCTAATAAATACCTCAGATGCGCGATTGGATTGCCGATGGATATTTCTGGCAATGACTTCCTTTCCTGTTCCGTTTTCACCCAGTATTAAGATGTCGGCATCGGTGTTGCAGATTTTTTCTATCGCATTTTTAATTTCTTCAATTGCGGTTGACTCACCAAGAAGTTGTGGGTATTGACTGTTAATGGCGGATACAAAGGTTTTTTGTTTTGACTTTAGCAGCCGGACCTCTCGCTTTTCCCGGCCTAGTGAAATCGCGTTAGCAATCGTAGTTTGTATTTTGTCGTTATCCCACGGCTTGACAATAAAATCAAAGGCCCCTTCCTTAATGGCCTCCACCGCTGTCTGAATTTCGCCATAGGCGGTCATAAGAATGACTTCGGTGTCTCTGTCTTGTTTTAAAATGTGACGGAGCCAATACAGTCCTTCATTGCAAGTGGTATCGCCCTGTCTAAAGTTCATGTCCAGCAGAACCAGGTTCGGACTATGTTGCTCCAAAAACGCAGGTATTCGATTTGGATCCGTGGTAGTGATTACCTGTCTGTATTGCTGTTCAAGAAGAAGCTTAAGCGACAGCAAAACGAAGTCGTCATCATCAGCGATTAATATGGTCGCGTTGACTGGATTCATCCGTTAAATGTAGATAAGCATCGCGTTATGGCCATATCAGGTGTCCATTCGTGGGCACTTGCTGTGGTGCAGATGGTCACATGGAAAGGCTTTTTGACCAAAATGGTTGATTTTTGATGTGTAATGGGCGCCTCGCAAAACCGGCACCGCCATTGTATTTGAGCTGGCAAATATTCGTCTATGATCCAGAACTACATTATTATATCACTTCGGAAGTTTAGAAGGCAGAAGTTTTACTCCCTGATCAACCTGTTTGGGCTTACTATTGGGCTAAGCAGTGTGATTCTGATCATGCTCTATGTCATTGATGAATTGAGCTTCGATAAATTTCACAAAAAATCCGATCGTATCTATCGTGCAGTCGAGAATCAGTTCTATCCGGGGCAACCGATATTCCCCGTTGCTGTGACACCTGCTCCCTTAGGCCCGTCACTTAAAAGCGAATATTCTGAGGTCGAAGACGCAACCCGGTTTTGGTTCACCAGTCAAATATTTCAAAACGAAGATCAAAAGTTTACGGAGCGGGGAGCTTACGTTGACGAATCGTTCTTCCACATTTTCTCATTTCAGCTAATAAAGGGTTCGACAGAAACACTTTTGGGTGATGTGAACAATATTGTATTGTCTGAGGATCTAGTAAAAAAATATTTTGGAGACGAAGATCCAATCAACAAAACGATTAAGATTGGAGAGCAAGAGATGAAGATCACGGGAGTGATGGCCAACCCTCCTGATAATTCTCACTTGCAATTTGATTTTGTTGTTCCGATTGAAAATGCATTTGCAAGAAACCCGGATGCACGTGACAACTGGGGAAACAACACGATGTATACTTATCTATTGCTGGCATCAGCGGTGGACATTTCAAAGCTAAATGACCAGGTAAAAAATCAAATCAGAAAAAATCATGAGCGATCGGTAAGTGATGTATTTCTTCAGCCGCTTACAGACATCCATTTGTCGGAGACATTCTTTACCGCTGATGTTGGTGGAAAGGGAAATATTCAATACGTGACAATATTTCTTGTGGTAGCGATGTTTATTCTTGCCATTGCCTGTATCAATTTCATGAATCTTGCCACAGCCCGATCGATGAGTCGATCGAAAGAGGTTGGACTTCGTAAATCAATTGGCGCCAATAGACTTCAGCTTATATTTCAATTTTTGAATGAGTCAGTACTCACCGCGCTTATTGCAATGGCGCTGTCAGTTCTACTTGTTGACCTCCTGTTGCCGCAGTTCAATTTGCTTTCTGGAAAAAACCTTTCCATAAACCTTTTTGCCGACACTACTTTGATTGGGTATTTGCTGTGCTTTGCAGTGGCGACAGGTTTAGCTGCAGGCAGCTACCCGGCTTTTTTTCTCTCCGCATTTCAGCCTGCCGCGGTGCTCAAGTCTGCTTCGGCCAAAGTTTCGGGAGGTTCCATGTTTCGAAAAGTTTTGGTAGTGACTCAGTTTTGTATTTCTACTATTATGATCACAGGTACACTGGTGGTCTATGATCAGATAGAATATATCAGAGCTAAGCATCTCGGATATGAAAAGGACAATGTTATTAAAGTTCCAAGGATCAGTGATAGCTACAAGTCTTTTAAGGATGAGTTGCTTGCTAAGTCGGGCATCGTCAATGTTTCGGCATCTAATCAACATCCGGCATATGTGGAAAATTCAACCACGGGGATTGGTTGGGATGGGAAGAACCCTGATGAGGCTATCCTTATCCACACAGAGTTTGTTGATTTTGATTTTCTGAAAACGATGAACATGAATATTGTTGAGGGCCGGGATTTTATCAAGGACAGCAGAGCCGACTCTCTTGCAGTAATAATCAACCAGGAGGCGGCAAGGGTCATGGGCTTTGATAACCCCATCGGTCAGAAGCTAGAGGTAGGGTTACCGATTCCTTTCAATATCATTGGCGTGGTTGAAGATTTTCATTTCAAATCGGTGCATCAAAAAATAGAACCGTTGGTGATGGCTATTGCTCGAAATACTGGCGCCCTTGGCTTTACTATGATTAAGATTGACGGAGGGGATCCAACAGCCACCGTTGCGGCCATTAAACAAACATGGGAGAAGTTTAATCCCGGGCGCGAGTTCGTTTACACCTTTCTCAATGATGATTTTAATGATCTATATAAAGCGGAGGAACAAACAGGAACCATCTTCAAATACTTTTCCGGGCTAGCAATACTGGTATCTTGTCTTGGTC
Source organism: Cyclobacteriaceae bacterium (assembly GCA_035344095.1). Lineage (GTDB taxonomy): Bacteria > Bacteroidota > Bacteroidia > Cytophagales > Cyclobacteriaceae > ELB16-189. Next base: position 6,065 of record DAORAG010000180.1, read on the forward strand.
TGTTTGGACTTGCTTCATTTACATTAGAGCAACGCACAAAAGAGTTTGGCGTTAGAAAAATATTTGGAGCATCATTGTTTCAATTATTCACCACGGCTTCAACAGGATTTGTTGCGCTGGTGTGTATCGCGTTTGTGCTGGCGGTACCCGTTTCCTGGTTTTTTATCAACCGGTGGTTAGATGGATTTGCATATCATACATCGCTTGGTGTGGATGCATTTGTAGCAGCAGGCGTTATCGCTATTGGCATAGCACTTGCCACGGTGAGCTTTCAGTCACTTAAGTCAGCGAGCCTTAATCCCGCTGATAGTCTTCGACACGAATAGCTCTGAGATGAT
>DAORAG010000181.1:0-6391 GCA_035344095.1 Cyclobacteriaceae bacterium
AATCACCTGCGTCTGACCGGCCTGCTGATTCGCTACCTCTCAATGTTTTACCCAAGGGGTCTTCGCTGCCAAAATATTTTTTCGCGGTAGTTTCGGTTAGTACAATACTATATGGTGCTGCCAGGGCTGTTTTGGGATTTCCCTTTAACAACTTCCAACTAAACACATCGAACACGGTGGAGTCCATAAAGAAAACTCCGTCCTCATGAAAGGATGTTTCATCTTTGGTAAGTAAAATGTCAGACCGTCCGGAGAACTGTACTACTTTGTCAATCTCAGGGAAGTTTTGAATCAAAGCAGGCCCAACAGGGGCATTACCCCATACCCAATAGTCTTCCAGCGAATTGCCTTTGCCACTTTTCTCATCTTTCCATCCGTGAAGTATGCGGTAAATACGATCGCCTTTTGTGTGATAATTATCAAAAGAGCGCTCATGGTTTACATACATCATTATGAGCAGGCAGCAGGCAATGCCCAGTGCCAGTCCCAGAATATTGATGGTTGAGTAACCTTTCTTCTTTATCAAATTTCTCCATGCGATCTTTATATAATTAGAATACATATCCAATTGATTGATTTTAACGTAGCTAAATGATTTTATAAACTCGGGTCTGAAATAAGTTATGGTCCTTCCCATGAGTTTCCACTTTGACCAACGCGGAGCCTCGCCCGACTCTTTTTTATACATCTCGAGTAAGTCGCCCTCTATCTCATCTATGTAATCCTCGCGGCAAAACCACTGCAGGAAGCGCAATGGTAGCTTAGGAGGCGTTGATTTTTTACTTTTCACTGTGTCTTCCTATTGTTAGTTCAGGGCAAGATGATGCGACATTGCACCGTTGGTAATTCCTCGGCTTATCTTGAGATCATCCAAATGAAATTTTTGGAATACGTTTATAGATCGCATTGCGAACTTCGTGTTGTTCGTCCAACATGCGCTTGCCCAACGCTGTAATCACATAAAACTTTTTACGTCTCCCCCCTCGGTCTTCTGTGATACCGCCAAAACGCGACTTCACGAATCCCTTGTCCTCCATGCGCTTTAACGCCACATGAATTGCGCTTATGTTCAATTTCTTGTCAAGCTCCCTTTCCAAATCACCCAGTATCGAAACGCCATAGGCTTCGTTATGCTGTGCGGCTACGGTTAGCAGCACCAATTCTTCAAATTCACCAAGGGTGTGCTGTATCATGGTATCAAGATTTACTTAACAAACGTAGAAGTAATAAATTAGTTTCACTTATGTTAAGTAAATCGGATGGCAACAAACTAAAAACATGTAGGCCTAGCATTAACACAAAAAAATAAGGGCTCTCCGCTTTTCGCGAAGAGCCCTTACCTGTGGGTGTAACCAATTAGTTATTTCCCATTTTAGCCATTTCCTTATCGAAGGTTTCTTTGAACTTCTCATAATCGTAATCGATTTTGAGACGCTCGTCCTTGGAAAGGCGCTCGTTGTATTTTGATACCAGCTCGTCAGCTGACAATTCAATCGCTACGTAAGTCTTGTAGGTACCTTGCTCAGTCTTCACCAGCTTCTCGCAAAGGGTGCGCACACCAGACAAGGTCTGATCAACCACCTCACGGTTAAGGCTCTCAAAGCGCTCTTCAACTTCCTCTTTGTTGTTCATCTCGCGTGAGTTCACGTAGTTGTCGGTTACGGTCTTCACAGTAGTCTGAATACTTTGTGCCAGTTCGTTGCGAGCGTTGGTCAAGGCCTTCTTTTTAGAAGTTACCTGGTCCTGGCTCTCACCGATTGAGTTGGCCCTGAAGTACTTGTTGGTAGTGAAGAAGTCAGGCCCTGAACAGGGTACGATAACCTCTTGCTCACCTACGGGAAGTTTTTCCTTGCTCTTACAGCCGGCAATAATTGCAGCGGCCGCAATCGCGATTATAGTGGATAGGTTGATGAATTTTTTCATATCGATTTCTAATTTGGTTATGCAAGTTAATCAATGCAATTATAAGGCCAACTCGTTTTTTAGCGTTTTTTGAGCCTTCTTATTGCAGTATCGCATTGAGCAATTCCGGCAATTTCTCCTTCTCCAGCACTTCCAGCGACTTATTATAGGCCTCCTGGCTGGAACGCTCGTAGTCCAGGCTATAGCCCTTGATCCTGTCGAGGGTGGTAGCATAGATTTCCTTGTTTCCATCCAGCGACACCACCTTGATCACGGCCGTCACGTAGGTAATATAAATGCTTCCCGACACGGCACCTTTTTCTGAATTGGCATTCACATCCATCCACAGTTCGGCTTTGCTCCTGTTGTCCGTAAACTCAAATCCCGAGCTGGTCAAAAAGTTTTTCAGCCGGTTGGTGATCTGCTCACTTGATTTATTAATCCCCAATGTCTTTTCTACCGAGGTGATGTACACGATGGGGCGCTGTACTTTCAGCAGGATGTTGACCTTGGGCACTACCATGCGCTCGGCCACCAGCGAATAAATGTCAGACGCATTTTCACCTGCAAAATTCAGCATGTTCACCTTCACCGCTACGGTCTGCTCCATGTCTTTCGAGCTGATTTTGGTGAGAAGGATTTTGCTCTGGCCGGCCTCATCTGTTTTATAATCCGGGAACACATCACCGGCACCTTTTTCAAAAGCCGCTTTCAATGGAAGTCCTGCGATAGGTTTCTTTGAGTCTTTGTAGACTGCGCTAACGACTACCGTCTGGGCACTTTGAGCTACCCTCCTGTTGAGCATGATTTCGTGTGGTGTGGCCACCAATTGCATCTTGTCCAGCAACTGCTGGATGGAAGCATAGATCTCATTGGTAAGCAGTATTTCCTTTCCTTCATATTCCAGACGAATGGGCTCTGCGAGGTACTTCTCTATGGCGCCAAATCCTTTGAAATAAAAGCCAAGGGCCTGCACATCATCACCGGCACGCTCCGATTGTTTTGCTTTCGTAAAAAAATCCAGTGCCAGCGTCACGGCATTTCGCTTCTGCTCATCCTTGATTTCCTTATAGCGCTGCTTGGAGAGCCGGTAGTAGACCCAGTAGTTCTGGTCGTCTTCCCATGCGTCTACCTGCTCAAACTCCTGCAGCTCGTCCGTGGCGGTGGTCTTGATAATTTGTTCGTACTTCTCCTGGAACTCTTTGTTGGCATCGATCTGACTGAGTACAGAGGTGGATGAAACCGTCACTCGGATTTCAGAGATGATGTCTTCCAGTGCGCTTTTCTTCGCGGACTGGATGTAGTTATTAATCCCGTCCTTTACGCTATGCCCAATACCGATATAATAGCGATCTTGTATCGGCTTAGCACTCAGCCAGGCGGGTTTTGGGTTCTGTAAGTCGGTCTTGAGTGAACTGTTAGTAAGAGAAGGACTACAGCCACAAAGGATCAGAAAAGCAATAAAAACTCGGGTAGCCAAACTATTCGATTTTTTTAGAAGTTATATATCCACATCCGTGCCAATTGGCTGAAAAAACGAAAACAAATCTAATTTGTTCGTACGGTTGGTCAACTCAAGATCGTTCAAAAAATATAATTTTGACTAGTAAAACAGCAAAATGAGGGGATTAAGAGGAATTCATATGAAAAAGCTAATCAGCGCGGCTGTATTGGGTATTATTTTGATATCCTGCCAGGAGAGTGAAAGTGTTTCTGAATTCACCGGAAATGAAGTGGTATATGCACTTCAGCAGGGTTCCAGCTTTAATGTAAGCGGGCAGGTGATCATCAGCGAGAAAAAAGACGGTAGTGCCCTCATTGAAATTCAGTTGGACGGAACGGATGGTGATGTACAATTGCCTGCTCACCTCCACCTGGGCGACATCTCGACTCCGGGCGCGGAAGTGGCTGCTTTGCTTACACCCGTAAATGGCGTCACCGGAAAAAGTAAAACCAACCTGCTGCAACTGGCCGATGAAACCTCCATCTCATACAAAGATCTGATCGGCCTTGAGGCTTGTATCAAAATTCACCTTTCAGATATCGGTCCTGAGAGAGATATCGTGCTCGCAGGAGGAAATATTGGTGCTATCGCTACCAAGGATGCTACCAATGGCAGGATTGGTATTGGCGTTTGCAAGAGCGAGTAGTTAATTATCGTCATTCAGAGGGAGGACGTAGGACGACCGAAGAATCCAGGAGTCGTCAAGAGATTCTTCCCTGCCTGCGGCAGGCAGGCGATCGATCCCGCTTTGCGGGATCTCACTCTGAATGACGTTTCCATAAAAAAAGCCACCTCAAGGTGGCTCTTCTATTTTTAGTGGATCAACATCAAACGTTGGTCGAACTCATCATCGCTGAGAAGTACTCGCGATTCATGCGTGCGATGTTGGTGATCTTAATTTCCTTAGGGCACTCTGCCTCACAGGCCTTCGTGTTGGTGCAGGCACCAAATCCCTCCGCATCCATCTGCGCCACCATCTTCTCCACCCTGGTCTTCCGTTCTACCTGGCCTTGCGGCAACATCGCGAACTGCGACACCTTGGCACTTACGAACAACATCGCTGAGGCGTTCTTACATGCAGCCACACAAGCACCACATCCAATACAGGTGGCGGAATCAAAAGCTTCATCGGCAATCCTTTTTGGAATTGGAATTTCGTTGGCATCAGGCACACCCCCTGTGTTCACAGAAACATATCCACCCGCCTGCTGAATCCTGTCGAAAGATGAACGATCGACTACAAGGTCTTTCACAATCGGGAATGGCTTTGCACGCCAGGGCTCCACGGTAATCGTTTCGCCATCTTTGAACGAGCGCATGTGCAATTGACACGTGGTGGTTTGTAACGGTCCGTGAGGACGGCCGTTGATGTACAGGCTGCACATTCCACAGATACCTTCCCTGCAGTCGTGATCGAAGGCGATAGGCTCCTCACCTTTCTTCACCAAACTCTCGTTGAGCACATCAATCATTTCCAAAAAAGACATATCCTGCGACACATGGTCTATAGGGTAGGTCTTAAATGCGCCTTTTGAATTCTTATCCTTTTGTCTCCAGACTTTAAGTGTAATCTTCATAACGACTATTTATAACTACGCTGGGTAAGTTTAACATTTTCAAAAATGAGTTCTTCCTTGTGCAGTACTTCCGGTTGGTTATCGCCTTTGTACTCCCAGGCTGCCACGTAAGAGAACTCATCGTCTTTACGCTTGGCTTCGCCTTCAGGGGTCTGCGATTCTTCACGGAAGTGACCTCCACATGATTCGCTTCTGTTGAGCGCATCGTCCACCATCAGTTCACCGAGCTCCATGAAGTCAGCCACACGGCCGGCCTTCTCAAGTTCCTGATTCAGTTCACCTGGGCCTCCAACCACATTGACATTTTCCCAGAACTCAGCGCGGAGCTCCTGGATTTTCTTCTTGGCAGTCTTAAGTCCTTCTTCTGTTCTTGACATACCGCAGTAGTCCCACATGGTGAGTCCCAGTTCGCGATGCAGTTGGTCAACGGTTTTCTTTCCTTTTATGCTCAGGAGTTTATTCACACGTCCGTTTACATTTTCCATCGCCTCTTTGAACTCAGGACGATCGGTAGAAACTTTTTCGTAAGGCAAGCCTGCGAGGTAGTCTCCAATGGTGTATGGTATCACGAAGTATCCGTCAGCCAATCCCTGCATCAATGCGCTGGCACCAAGTCGGTTGGCACCGTGATCGGAGAAGTTTGCTTCGCCAAGGGCATACAATCCCGGAACGTTGGTCATCAGGTTATAGTCAACCCAAAGGCCACCCATCGTGTAGTGAACCGCTGGGTAAATCATCATTGGACCTTTGTAGGGATTGTCGCCTGTGATCTGCTGATACATGTCGAACAGGTTGCCGTACTTCGCCTCGATTGTTTTTTCACCGTCTCTTTTGATCGCATCTGCGAAGTCAAGAAAGACAGCTAGTCCTGACCCTACACCACGTCCCTCATCGCAAACGTACTTTGCATTCCTTGAGGCCACGTCACGCGGCACAAGGTTTCCGAATGAAGGATATTTTCTCTCCAGGAAATAATCTCTTTCTGATTCAGGGATAGTAGCCGCTTCTTTTGCCTTCAGCCCTGGTCGCGGATTTTTAGGTACCCACACGCGGCCGTCATTGCGCAGCGACTCTGACATCAAGGTCAGCTTCGATTGATGATCTCCCGAAACAGGAATACAGGTAGGGTGAATTTGTGTGAAGCAAGGGTTGCCAAAGAAGGCTCCCTTTTTATGCGCACGCCACGCAGCAGTAACATTCGATCCTTTTGCATTTGTTGAAAGGAAGAACACGTTGCCATATCCTCCTGTACACAATAGCACAGCATGTGCGCTGTGCGCTTCAATCTTACCTGTGATGAGGTTTCTTGTAATAATTCCTCTCGCTTTTCCATCCACCATCACCAGATCCAACATCTCGGTGCGGCTGTGCATCTCTACCTTGCCATTGGCAATCTGCCTGTTCAAAG
>DAORAG010000182.1:0-6365 GCA_035344095.1 Cyclobacteriaceae bacterium
AAGATTTTGGTGTTTGATGTGCGGGCAATAACCAAGTAGCCAAGGCCAATCATAGCCAGAGAAGCCCATCCCCAAAATACCGTGTTGGTATGAACGGGACGGAGGCGTCCGAATGAAAGCCATGCAATATGATCCATATCCGGCCACACAAATTTCATCCCTACGTATTGGCCGACAAGCGTTCCAAATACAAGCCAAAACACAGATGCCCCGAGAAAAAACAATATTATCTTCTTCAGTTCATCAGGCGTTTCAAAAGTCAGCGAAGACTTTTTCTTTTCATCGACCAGAGGATTGCCCGGATCATGAATAACCCTATGTACAAGCCCCCTGTTATCAGAGGCTGATTGACTGCTGCCCAACTCTTCACCTATCAACTTGAATTTGATCGCTTGCTTCCTTTTGAGTAACAACTCATCAATGTCAGACTCCGGTAGTCCTATGATTTCCTCAGCCAACGCTTGCCGCTGAATTCTGATTTTCTTTGCCCGCAGCATTTTGATGTATGACCCCACCTGGAAGAGCATGATCACGATAGCAATGATCACTACGATGGCGATCAGGAAGAATGTACCGATTATACCCGGGCTGGTTAGCCAGTTCTCCGTACTCACGGTGGATTGTGCCCATATTGGGGTCGCCATGAACAAAGCAATGGCCATCATCAAGATGCGTCCGGGTCTCATTCTAAATCGGATATGAACATCCGAGTTATAGTCAAAAAATTTTCTCATCGCTTTAAATAAGTCTTACCTTCTTTCAGCCCTTGCGCTAAGTCTTTAACTGTTGTGCTTTCAAGCATGATCCTCAACGCCTCACGGATTCGCATGAACTTGTCATGCACAGGGCAAGGCTTGGCTGCGTTGCAGGCCTTGAGCCCCAATCCACACCCTTTGTAGATGCTATCTCCATCTAGGGCCGCTACCACTTCGCTTAGCTTAATTTTATTAATTCGGGAAAGTTTAATCTCAAATCCACCGCTGGCACCCTGGACAGAATCAATAATGCCGGTTCGGGCCAGTTGCTGCAAAATCTTGGCAGTAAATGCCACGGGTGAGTCGATGGCTTTGGCAATAGCCTTTAAACTCACCCGATTGTGTTTTTGGGCTTCATTGGCAATGAACGCTGTGGCCTTAATCCCATATTCGCAAGACTTCGAAAACATACCTCTCCGGTTGAATGTGCAAATTACAAATTCTTATCTAACTCGGACAAACTTATCCGATTTAAAATAATCATTTGGTGAATTTCCGGCCCAACTGTGGCTCTTTGGGGATTCAAGGTACGAGGTTGCGTGCGAAAATGGCGGAGATTGCAACTTTCACAATCCCTGCAAATAGAATCACCGAGGCAACTAAAACCCACTTGAATACATTAAAGGTACCGGCTGATAGCCCTACACCCACCATGATCAATTCCGAACCAACAAATCCAGCCACCAATAGGCTCGCATCAACGATGGTTAATGCTATTACTTTTTGTTCCCTATACCAGGCAATCAGAAAGAATGAAATCATACCTACAAGTACCAGGTGCAGGTATGCGATTAAATAGAATCGTACTTCGTATGCAAGTAGAGATATTTTGGGGATGGAAGACAAGAATTGAAGCACCAGCTTGGCTATAAATGCAAGGAAAGAAACTAACAGCAATGCCCTGGTAGTGTTTGATCCGACCAATCTAAGGTTCCACCCACTATTTCTTACTGTCTGTAAAAAATAATACAACGATGCTATTTGCAAGATTGCGGCAGCTAGCCCAATCCAGATAATAAGCATTGGTGGTTCAGTCCAAAGCGTTGAGAGGGCGTAGGCCGGAAAGCACGAAAAGAAAAGCAATTTCCTAAAAGGAAGCGCGCTCTTTCTCTCTATACCCACACCTTTTCTTTCCAGCAGCGTAAAGAAAAGGGCTAGAATGCCAAATGTAAATACCCCATTGTATTGAAAGTGCAGATAATAGTAAATCGCAAGGTGGTACCAATCGGATTGCCCCAAGCCATTTGCTGCAAGCACGCCCACTATAAGAGGACCCAAAGCCGAAACAAGAAAAAAAATCATGGCATCTCTTGCGAACTGAACGGATGACTTTGCCTGTTTCCAACGGGTGTCCTTAAAGAATTGAACTGTAAATACTACAATCGCAATTGTATGAAGTGTTGAGATAATGATAGAATAAACACCATATCCCTGTAACGGGAATGTGATCAGCATGCCGAATACAAGAACGTTGATGGTATACAAAAGACTGGTGTATCTCTTAAGCGAAGAAGCTGGCAGTAAACAAACTACAAATCCTGTGCAGAGTGCATTAAGCACCCATCCAAGGAACATCACATGAGAATGGGCATGCAGCCAGTTGTTGTAATTGAAACCGGTGATAGGTTGGACAAAGTGAAATCTCAGAGCAAGTCCAATCAGCGAGGCCACAAGAAGAAAAACAAGGGGAAGTCTAATCAGGGTGCTTGAGGGCATAAACCGTTCTTATCGCCATAAGTATGAAATAAAAGAGAATTGCACCAGCTGAAATCCACCCGCTGAGGTACCGCAGGCTCATTGGCAAAAGTAAAGTATCTGCTGCGATTCGTAGGGCCAGCGAAAAGAATAAAATGATAAGGGGTAAAAAAAATAGTCGATGATATGGCTTGACCGTTAGGCCGAGGGCACCCGGAAGGATGATCGGTCCATGAGCAAAGATCATGGCAAAAACAAATCCAAGAAAAAATGTATGAACGATGATGTCGTATCCCAGCGGCATTTCCTGAAGAGCAATCAGGAAAATTCCATCCAAAAGCAATGCAATGTACCCGCAGGCCAATGCAATACCCGTGTACCTGGTCAGTCCTGATTTGGTTATTGTGAGTCGCACCAAATCGTAGCGTAGCAGCCAAATGCTGACAAAAATGAGCGCAAGTCCGGTTAAGTACCTACCGAAACTGTGGAAAGGCATTACAATCCCCACACCGAACAGGGCTATGAAAGCGATCAGGATCATTTTTCTTGATTGGGGTACGGGCAAGAACTTCGCAAGCTCCAACCGCTCCGATACAATTGTTAGTACCAAAAATCCCATCCACCACGGAAAAACCAATGGATAAAATTTATTCCACGCCAAAAGGATATTTCCCGTGACCAAACATAGGGACCCAATGAGGGCTAACATCATGTACAGGGTGTATTGTCTTTTCAAATAAATGAACAAGGTCGATACCAAAATCAGACTGGCAAATAGGAGCATGATCACCGCATATTGAAATGATCCAGCAAAGAATATCCACACACTGGACGCACTTGAGATCGGACCTACCAAAAGGAATGGCATCTTTAAGGGAATAATTTTTTCGAGGGCAATTAAGCTCCCCAGAAATCCACCTACCATAATTGCACCATGATGCGTGGCTACTTCGGGCAAAGGAAAATTCCAACCCAATCTCACCATACCTGACAGCACGCCAATAATAAGACACGTAAAAGTGAGGACCAAGATGACGATCTTATAAGTCAGTTTCATTTATGACCCGGTGAAGGGGCCAAATTAAGAAATGGATCGGCATTAATGAAGCTGCACGACTTCATTCAACGTTCAAGCGCAGGTCGAATTAATCACTTTCGTTTTTTACTACAACTGAGGCCAGCATGGTGGTGGGAATATCTTAAGAAAATTGGCACCAAGACCTTAAGTCGCAATCCCTTCTTTTTTAAACACCAAGCACAAATGTTGAGTTATGTGCCTACTGGCGCATACTCGGGACAATCCACTCTGATATCCCGGCTGGCAAGTTCCACGTTGAGCAGATTGCAAAAATTCTTTCGCTTGCGTTGACTGAAGAACCTGCAGCCGTAGCAAGTGCGCTGAATGGTAAGGATTCCGCTTTGATTTAACCTATAAATGAGTTGACTCAGGGATTGAAACAAATCCGCCAATTCTGTTGTATCTGATTGCTTCAGCTCATTTCTCAGTGGATTGGCAAAATCTTCAGTCTTCTCTACTACTTTTTTACCAGCCGCAGACAATAAAATCAAGTAACTCCTACTATCTGGTTGTGAAAAATCTTTTAGGATCAGTTTTTTCTGTTCAAGCATACGAACTGCATCACTTATCGTAGGCTTGCTTACATTGAATTCCCGCGCCAGGTGGCTCACATTACACCATTCACTTTTGTGATAGGCTATAAATATCAGAATCTGTATTTGAATGGGGCTCAGTCCCAATGTTTTAGCTTTTTCCCAAAGCATTACCTTGAAAGCTTCCGATACGCGTTCCAGTCCGGCTACAATTTTGCTTGTAACATCTTTTTGCTGCTGTGCCGGATCAAAGGGGGTTTTGCTCATTGTTTATTGTAAAGTTAGCTATCCTAATCAAACTTCTCAGTGAGATAATCAATCTCCCTTTCCATCTCTTCGTAATCGATGTATCCAAATGAATGGTGAACAACCTCAAATGCATCGTTGAACAGCAGAAATGTGGGGGTGCCGCGCAGTCCATTCAAGGTAAACGTAAGTGACAACGATTCTTGATTTGATAAGTATTTTATAACATTCTGAATTGTCCTCTCCTTTTCGAATGGAGCCCGACCGGAGAAGTTGGGATATAATTCACACACACGTAAAGCAGCGGTGTGATAGTCAAACGTGGACCCCGCCATCTTATCCATGGCGATGGGGAAACGAATGGATCCTGGGAAAGAAGTGATACCTTGTTGCCAAAATGCCTTTTTTGTTTCCCCGACAAACTCACCTTGCTCAACCAGCAGACGCGAGTTGGCCTCATTATTCAACTCAAAATCTTCAAACGCAGTAGAAAGGCCTAAGAAAGAAATTTGATGACAGTATTTCTCAAAAAGTTTGCTAACCAGGGGAAACCCATACAAAAAACAACCTGGGCAGTTGACCTGAAATACGAAAAGAAAGTTCAGCCTTTTCAGACCGAACTCTCCTTTTAGCACTTTATCATAGTGCAACGAAATCCTCTGCATTTAATTACAGTTTTCCATTTCTATGATGGCGTAACCAACCTTTTCAATCTGGCTGGTAACGCGTTCGCTAGCTTGCTCGATATGACAAAATTGACATTCTGTTGCCGTGAGTTGGCCCGTCTTGAATGGTTTGCTGCTGAGAAATTGCTTTCCATACCTAAAGATTGCCTGCTCGTCATGCAAGGCATCAGGTACGAGGATATCGAAATGCATTTGCCTTCCGTCTTCCCGCTTCACATAGGTGTCCCAAACTGCTACTTTCATTTTACTTTATAGGGTAATGATAAATTGCCACTGGCTACACTGTACACTTTATAAACACCTAACATGGGTAAATTAGCGTTACTGGTGTTGACTTTCATCAATGCCGCTACACCGTCATAACTAAAATTAATTTGGTAATTAATTCTATAATCAGGTACAACTACTCTAATGCTATTGCCTTTTGTTTTTACGTGGTAGCCAGGAGAATCCATGTACATGGGCATGCCTGGATTGGTAGGTGGAAGCACTACTGTTTTATCGTCCTTCATTATGTGTTTCACAGCCAACCCTCCTTCTACCCTTTTGTCTTCCGTAAGCACCACCCAGTGGGGATGCCACACGATGCCATCGTTGTCAAAGATCTTGTCCGTATTTTCATCCCACAGCGGAGTGTCGTCAAAATCCGGGTGAGAGGTAAGTGCGAGGGCCACAATGCCGTCTGTCGGGCTGAATCCAACATCTGTTGACTTCAGGCTTGTAGGAAAAACATAACCTAACACGGGGGCACCATCCATTTGGCCCGCTGGTGTGGGAGTTGTTTTACCGGCCGATCCTGCTACATTGATTTCCCACACGGTCAAATCCAACTCCGCATGATGCGTTACCGCAACCTGTCGTATGAGAAAGTCATCATTGTTATACTCGTGTTGTTGCGCATTAGATAGAAGTGAAGTTATAGAAAATGTAATGCAAATTAAAATTGATTGTTTTGTCATGGTATTTTATAATAAGGATTCCTAACTATAAGAGATAAAAAAATTAGTCTTTAAGGTCATGCATCGATGCCCCGAAGTTAATGTGCAATACGTTTCCGTTTGGCGTAACGATGGCCGGTACTGACTTAACGCCTGCCTTTTCTGCCTCTTCGATTCTGGATTTGTCAAGTCCAAAATGTACAATTTCTACGTTTTGTGAGCCGACCATTTCTACGATGTCGTGTTCTGCACTCAGACAAACCGGGCAGCCAGCGTGGTAAAAAGTTGATTTTTTCATGATTTTGAAAGTTTAGTTGAGCGATATTGCTTCGCAATATTAATAAGGATTCCTAACTAATTCAAAAATAGCACAACGATTTGCTCTTTTAGTTCTTCTGTGGGACAGAACGTTGCTGAAATAATGTTCGAGGAAT
>DAORAG010000183.1:0-6357 GCA_035344095.1 Cyclobacteriaceae bacterium
TTAGCGAGGGGTTTGCAACCTATTTCACTTCGCTATTTATTGAACATGCCTATGGGAAGGAAAAATTTGTAGCTACCATGAAGGATTCGCGCAATAAGGTTTACGACTTCTACAAGAATAATCCCGACTATCGTATCGTTCATGATAACCTTGCCGACATGGCTAAGGTAACGACCATTCAGACTTATCAAAAAGGAGCGTGGATACTTCATATGCTGAGGCAAAAAATAGGAGAACAAGCATTTCAAAAAGGTATTCAAAGTTATTACAAGAAGTACTTTAATGGTAATGCGGTGACATCGGATTTTATCCGTGAGATGGAGACCGCTTCACAAATCGATCTGGACGAGTTCTTTAAGCAATGGTTGTATCAGGGTGGAAATATTGAATTGAAAGGAAACTGGAAATATGATTCAAGAAAGAAAAAGATCATAATGTCGTTGGCGCAGGTGCAGAGGAACTATCGATTCAAGTTCCCTTTGGAGGTTGCCATTTATGAAGGTTCAGGTGAACCAAGGATCGAAAGGGTAGAAATGGACGATTTGAATAAGACATTTGAAATCGATGTCGCAACTAAACCAGAGCGCATCGAACTTGACCCCAACACCAACCTACTAGCTACTTGGGATTTCAAGGGAAAGTGAGGTCCGTTTTATTCGATGCTCAGTCGGCCAGCAGTGCTTCACGCATCAGCGAAGGAGGCATGTTACCAATTTTAAGGAGTCGCTCGTGGAAATCACGTAACGAGAACTTATCGCCCATTTTCTGTTTGTATTCATCACGCATTTTCAGGATCTCACTCATACCCATAAAGTATCCGATAAAGTAGCCGGGGCGAGCCGATGACGCGTCAACTTCAAGTTGAGCTGCCCAGCGAAGAAAGCCAACCTGGTCTGTCATTATGTTGATGGCTTTATCATAGGTCAATCGGCCGGTGTGCATCCCCACATCATAAATCACCCTTGCATTGCGCCACAATCTCAGCTGAAGTTGTCTTAAGTGTATCCGCTCATTGGGGAAAAAGCCAGTTTCCTCCATTAGCTGCTCGTTATAAAGTCCCCAGCCCTCGCTGAAAATTGAGATCCCATTATCCCTTCTCAACTTCCTTGGGTTATGCAGTTGGTATAACCCTTGCACATGATGTCCTCCATAGGTTTCGTGTGGAGCAGTAACTATGATCACACCCCAGTCATGTTCCACGAGGTATTCATCTTTCCGCTGCTGATCCCATTGCTCCTCAAAGGGGTTGATCATCCACTCTGATGTGAAGATGCTGTCTTTGTCTAACCCTTTCGCACTCGAAAAGTTTCCGTAGTAGGATGTCTTGCGTAAGTACTCGACTCTCGGTACCACATACACTCTCTCCGGCCAGGGGATAGGAACTAAGTCATTGGATTTAATATGTTCGCCTGCTTTATCAACCCACTCCTGATGTGCTTCAATCATTTTATCCGGATCAGGGTATTCTCTTTTGATCTCATAGGCCAACTGCTTCCAATGCTTATTGGGGTCTATCTTTTTTGCCACCGTCACCAGCTCAGCAAGCGTGGCATTAAATCTTTCCCACCCAAATTTCCAAAGGCTATCTGCATCATAATCAGTAAGGAATTGTTGTTTGAGCATCTTATTGTAGGTGGCTTCACCTATCGCAAAAGTTCCCCTGGGTTTGGTGGGGAGTTCATCGGTTAAGAAGCGAATGAAAGTTTCCAGGGACGCAGCTGCTTTCGCATTGAGCGCTTTTAAGTGAGCAGCGTTTTCACCCGCGTTGTCAATGAACATTGGCAGCTCCTTTTCAAACAATACTCTTCCGTTTTCTGCCATAAACAAACTTAACTCCTGGAATCTCGGCACAAATTCTTCAAGTTGTCTTGTTCCATTCTCCAGTTGGGTGGGCACCAGAGCCAATCGTGTTTCAATTTCTTTGATCTTGTTTTCGACATTACCCGGCCGATCGATCACATTGGATATCCGAGTGAACTCCATATAGACACGAGGATTCTTTTTCCACGGCTGCATTTCTGATAACTCGAGCTCGCGACCAGCTAATATGCTTTGGGCAAATTTCCAGTCGATAAGGTCGTCACCTGAAAGCCGTTCGGGAACGATGGCTCTCAGCTTGTTGAGTTGAGATTTGGTTTTGGCAAGTTCCTGTGCGAAATGAGCGTCACTTATATCACTGATTAGTGGTCCGGCTTCATCGTTGGAGGAAAACTCATTGATAAAGGCATTCAGTTGGCTAATTGCTTCCTCGTCTTTCACCTGGGTTGTGCCGCATTGAAGCGATAAACAAAATATAAGCGCGAGGGCAATCTTTTGTGCAATTCGCATTAAAGGCTTGATTGTAACCATGAAGGAGTTTAGGTTTATCAGTAATTTAGACACAATCATTGATATTGAAAATGAATTTTGTCGATAGGGTAGTATCATGGAAACGCTGGATATTCTAATTGACATACGGAAAATAGTACGATCCATCAACCTGGAGTCAAAACGGGTGCAACGAGATTTTGGAATTAGTATACCGCAGCTTTTGTGCCTTGGTCATATCAATAGGGCAGAAGGAAAAGTGGCGACACACAGCGAACTTATGAAGCTGCTTAGTCTTAACTCAAGCACCGTTACGGGCATCATCAACCGACTAGAAAGGAAGCATCTGTTGAAGCGCCTACCGAAGGCTGGAGATAAAAGAGTTACCTATATAGGAATTACCCAGGAGGGAAGCACAATTGTGGAACAATCTCCAGACATTCTTCACGACCAACTGGCTAAAAAGATCAAGTCACTCCCTGTGTCTACACAACAAAAAGTGAAAGACGCATTGAGTATTATCGTGCAGGCTATGGACATCGAAAAAATCGATGCCGCTCCTGTGATTACGATAAATGAGCCGATAGAACCCTCCAGTGGGTCTTAGGAGCAAATAATGGCGAAATTACTTGAATTTGGCCTTTTTTTACCATATGTTTGCAATGTGTTCTATAGAACATATCTCAATTTTTTCAATATTTCTTTTCAAGAATCCCTATCAGTAATGAATTATTCTACCGATGAGATTTCGCTTATTCAAGAGGCGAATAAAGTAGCCGATTTGCCGCCAAAAATAGCTGAAGCCAAGCACCTTGGGGCGCTGGCAGAAATTGATATCCCTGATCCAAACAAAGACGTGGTTTCCGCAGATGATCTGCAGCACCGTCAGTTTGTCACCGGTGAGTTCTGGAAAAAAATTCCGGCATTCAAGAACATATCAACAGAAGAGTTTCTTGACACGAAATGGCAAAACAAAAATACAATCCACAAAATCGCCAAGCTGGAGGAATTTCTTAAGGATCTTACCTCACAGGAGTTTATTAATGATGCCGTGAAGGGAATGGATGAGGCTCCGATGAACCTTCGCTTGTCACCGTACATCCTCAGCCTGATCAATTGGGACGATCCCTATAATGATCCCCTTAGAATACAATTTATTCCGTTGGGTGCTTCACGCGAACCTGATCATCCAAAGTTGACTTTGGATTCACTTAGCGAACAGGATGACTCACCAGTTCCTGGTTTGGTTCATCGCTATTTCGACAAGGCATTATTTCTGCCACTGGATGTTTGCCCTGTGTATTGTCGCTTTTGTACCCGAAGCTACGCCATCGGGAGTGACACTGACACAGTAGACAAAGTGAGCTTCAAGCCGGTACCGGATAATTGGAACAAAGCGTTTGCATACATCGCATCTCGTCCGGAGATTGAAGACATCGTTATCTCAGGTGGTGATGCCTACATGTTGGTGCCCGATCGCATCCGACAAATAGGAGAGGTCTTGCTCGACATACCACATATCCGCAGACTTCGTTTTGCAACAAAAGGGCCTGCAGTGATGCCGATGAAAATACTAACTGATACGGCCTGGACGGATGCCCTCGTTGATATGGTAGATCTCGGTCGCAGCAAGAGCAAAGAAGTTGTACTCCATACACACTTTAACAGTGCCAACGAGATTACACAGATCACCCGCGATGCCATGGACCTGCTGTTCAAGCGTGGAGTAACGGTACGCAATCAAAGCGTGCTCATTCGCGGAGTTAACGATACAGCAGAAGAGATGATCCATCTGGTTCGCAAGCTCTCCTACATGAATGTGCAACCTTATTACGTCTATCAGCACGACATGGTGCAGGGTACGGAGGAGATGCGCACTAGCGTGGCACAAACTGAAGAGGTGGAACGTGCAGTTCGCGGAGTAACAGCAGGATTCAATACACCTTTGTTTGTAACCGATGCGCCTGGTGGTGGCGGTAAACGTGATGTTCATAGCTACGATTATTACGATCGTGTGACCGGTATCAGCGTGTATCGCAGTCCAAGTGTAGATGAAAATAAACTTTATCTCTACTTCGATCCGATCAGCTCTTTACCTGAAAAGGGAAGGAAGCTATGGGAAGATGAATCACTGCATGATGATCTTATTAACAATGCGATCAAAGCATCCGGTTTTGCTAACTTAACTCCGGCTCTGTAAAACAGTTTCGCATTGCATCTTGTAGACTTCATCATTTTTGCCATCTACTTCCTTGGCGTACTTGGAGTGGGTGTGTACTTTTTTCTTAAGAACACGGATCATGAAGACTACTTTGTTGGTGGTCGATCCATCTCATCATTTCACGTAGGGTTGTCGATAGTGGCAACAGACGTAGGTGGTGGGTTTTCGATTGGATTAGGAGGCCTTGGTTTTGCCATGGGCATCTCAGGTAGTTGGCTGCTTTTTACTGGACTTATTGGTGCGTGGCTTGCTGCGGTGTTTACAGTACCGAAACTAAAAAAGCTGGATATGGAGTCAGGGTACTTAACTTATCCGGATTTTCTCAGGGTAAAATATGGCGATAAAGTAGCCATGTTTGCCGCTATTATCTCGGGTATCGGCTATCTGGGATTTACCGGTGGACAAATACTGGCTGGTGCTAAACTTGCCGCAGGGAGCATCTTTGTTGATGTAACTGCATTTGATCCGCTTACACTCTCACTTGTTGTGATCGCAGCGGTGATCCTTTTGTACACAGTGCTTGGAGGAATAAAGGCCGTGATTTATACAGACACCATCCAATGGATTGTCTTGCTTTCTGGTCTCATGTTCTTGGGTTTTCCAATCGCCTTATACAAGTTGGGAGGATGGGACGCTGTAACGGCACAACTGCCGGCCACTCACTTTAGCTTCACGAATGTATCAGTCACTACGCTGATCAATTGGGCATTTACCATCATTCCAATTTGGTTTATTGCGATGACGCTTTATCAAAGAGTGTATGCAAGTCCAAATGTGAAAGAGGCCAAGCGGGCTTTCTTTATTGCGGGTGTCTTTGAATATCCATTGATGGCTTTTGTAGGTGTAGGATTGGGAATGCTTGCGCGGATTGCTCATCCCGAAAGTGAGGCTGAGATGGCGCTGCCATTGATGCTCAATACACTTCTTCCAGTAGGTGTGTCGGGATTTTTGTTGGCCTCCTATTTCTCCGCTGTAATGTCCACTGCAGATAGTTGTTTGATTGCATCCTCTGGAAACTTTACTGGAGATATGATCATTCGGATTTTCAAGCGTAAGTGGAGCAGCAAGTCAATCATTCGACTGTCACAAATCGTGACGCTTGTGGTAGGTGTGCTTGCTTTGGTGCTTGCGAGTAGTTTCCAATCGGTGTTGGATATTGTCTTGCAGGCGTATGGTTTTATGGTGTCAGGGTTGTTGGTGCCAACTCTTGTTGCCTATTTCTCTAAGAAGACTGACTCCGTTGCTGCTGGAGTAAGTATGATTGGCGGAGGAAGTTTCACACTTATTTCCATCCTGGCAAAAGTTAGTTTACCATTTGGGCTTGATCCCACTGTTTACGGATTAACCCTTTCGGCAATTTTGTATCTGGTAGTTTTTCAAATTAGAAAGCATGTTTGATAAAATAGAAAAGATTGATCACTCAGTGATACAACATGGTCCTAACAATGACCGTGTTTATTTGATGAAACTGTCCGAAAAAGATACACCGGAAATCATCGATAAGCTTCACGATCTCTCCGTAATGAAGAGGTATACGAAGATATTTGCCAAGGTGCCAGCCGGGATGATTGACGACTTCATTGACAACGATTTCAAAAAGGAAGCCACTATTCCCGGTTTTTTTAAAGGAAAAGAATCCGCACATTTTATGTCTCGATTTATTGGAGCGGCCCGATCATTTATTTCGGCCTCAAAACGTTTGAAAATCAAGAAGACCATAGAGATTGCCATGAAGAAAAAGGAGAAGGCGAAGTCACTTGTTAAGCCTGAAGCTTCCTTCCGTGTGTTGGAGCCGGTGGATGCTCCTCAACTGACAAAACTTTATGACC
>DAORAG010000184.1:0-6262 GCA_035344095.1 Cyclobacteriaceae bacterium
GAACCATCATTGGTATCAATGGATTTGTGATTCTTGCCATTGGCTTGTTTTATCGGTCGCGCGAGAAGAAGATAATAAGCATCTGGGATGCACTCGATCGTTCAGGAGAGTCCAAAGTGCAGGACCTGGCGGTTTCGCTTGGACTCAGCAGGGACTTCATCCTCAAGCATTTAAAAGAAATCAACGCACAACGAAACGTTTACTTCGTTTATCAATCGGATCAGGATAAAATCGTTGATGGTAAGTTAATGGCAGAGTATGTTGTGGTGGCAAACTGCTCCGGGTGTGGGAACAACCTGAATCAAAAGGTTTCACTTCACTTTTCACAACTACCTACCTGTCGATATTGCGGCACAACTATTTCTGTTGATGATCTCAACAAATTGAAACACGAAGTCATGTCAAGCCGTAATGTAGTCGTAGAACCACCGAAGAGCGATTTCAGCGTGGGTGTGTTTGTATTACTGCTGATTTTTTTCTGGCCAGGGGCAGTGGCTTATGTGATTATTAAGAAGAGTGACAAGATCAAAAACTTCTCATCCCAAGTGTCGCAATTACAAGCCCAGGCACTTCAGAGGTGAGTTCGGCCTTGACTTGTTAATTTTAAAACCATTAAATGAAACTTCATCACTATAACGTTACCATGGAGTGGACCGGTAACCTCGGTCAGGGAACGAAAGATTATCGTGCGTATAGTCGGAATAATGTTATTCAATCGAAAGGCAAGCCAGCGTTTCCCGGTTCATCCGATCCAAGCTTTAGAGGAGATCCATCGCGATATAATCCGGAAGAGCTGTTGGTAAGCTCATTGTCTTCCTGCCACATGCTTTGGTATCTTCATCTTTGTGCGGTGAATGGAATTGTTGTGACTAAATACATTGACCAGGCTAGCGGCACGATGGAAGAAACTCCAGACGGTGGAGGAAGATTTCGTGAAGTCGTTTTGCGCCCGGAAATTGTAATCACCGACAGTTCAAAACTGGATAAGGCGGGGGAGTTGCATCACGATGCCAATAAGCTCTGCTTCATCGCCAACTCCTGTAATTTCCCTATCAAACACGAGCCTATATTTACCGTTCAATCCAATTCATAGAACTGGTGGGTCGAAGACAACCCTGAGGGAGTGCAGTTTGAGTTAACTAGAAAAATATGGCTTTTCCTGGGAATGATTGTCGACCATAGAGCGTTGGAGCTTGGTAACAAACATTAAACTTATGTCCACATTCCTAGATCGGATAGAAACACTCCGGTTGAAACTACCAGAAGTCTCCACACCGGGAGGTAACTACGTGTCTGTAAACGTGCGGGGAGCCATAGCTTATGTTGCGATACAATTTCCGATTCTTAATGAAGTGTTTCATTATCAGGGAATTTTAGGCAAAGATTTAACAACAGAAGATGGCTACAAGGCAATGGAGCTTTGCGCTTTGAATGTGTTGGCACAAGTGCATGCTAAGGTTGGTTTC
Organism: Cyclobacteriaceae bacterium; assembly: GCA_035344095.1. GTDB lineage: Bacteria > Bacteroidota > Bacteroidia > Cytophagales > Cyclobacteriaceae > ELB16-189. Next base: position 1,467 of record DAORAG010000184.1, read on the forward strand.
GATAAGGTAATAGGAATGAACCATATGGATGCCTATTACCGTGGTACAAATGAATGGGATGATGCACCAAAAATTACGAATGGAGCATCTGATCTGTTTGTTTCGGTGTTGGGGGAGCAAGGACGTCATACCAGGGCCATATTTGGCGTGCAAAATCTGCCGAGACAGTTTTCTGTGGGCATCACTACGTCCTTCGCGCTGAGCAACTGATCTGATTACTTTATGATCGCAATTTGACCCTTTGCACCCGCTGCCAGCGTGAGAGATCCCTTTCTCGCTTTTCGCACCACATGGTAACCTTTTTCATCATTTAGGGGTCGCCAGTTTTTGCCACCGTCATTTGATACATCTATTCCTGTGGGGCCAACAGCAAGCATTCGATTGTTATCGATCCATTCTACACATTCACGATAGCCACGAGTGGGTGTGCTCGATTCGGTCCAGCTTTCGCCAAAATTGGTTGACCGTAAGCTCTGCTTCTCGGAAGCTTCCGGTTTGGTGTAGTCACCACCCACGGCTATCAACAACTTCGATCGTATGGCGAACGAGTAGATACCAGTCGCAGGTTGTCCTTGAACAACGGGCACGTCAATAGCCGACCAAACACCATGGTTGGGTTGCCCGTTCCAAAGACGCGACTTTACACCACCCGTTGATATCATTACTTTGTCTTTTGCATAACAACGAATGCCTGTTCCGCTGGCTGCAAAAGAAGCTTCACCTTCGGCAAGAGCAGGTCCCTGTAAGTCCTTCCATGTCACTCCTCCGTCAGAGGTGATGATGACTAACATGTTTCCGTTAATAGGATCGCCATACATAATGCCGTTATTGTCATCCCAGAAGTCAACGCCATCTATAAATGCCGCCTCATGTGAATTGTTGTATACAACTTGCCAGTGCTGACCTCCATCGTTGGTAATTAAGATGTGAGCTGGAGATCCTGCATTGGCAATGATCGCCTTCTCTTGATCGAATGCATAAATGGATCGAAAGTCTGAGTCAGTATGTTCAGGTACATTGACGAATCGCCAGCTTTTTCCTCCATTCACTGTTATGCCCACGGTACCGCTGCTGCCACTTACCCACGCCACGTTTTCATCCACCACTGATAGCCCTCGGAAGGAAGCCTGAAGATTGGTAACAATTGGGAGCAATTTCAACTGCGCCCAGATGGGTTGGCAACCGATGATAACCATTGACAATAAAAGGGGATGAAATTTTTTAGGCATGTCGTTTAGCAGAGGAATATTGCTCATAAAGTTATATTTGTTTTGAGTAATGTCTTCATCATCCGACACATTGATTATCGATCATCTTGCACAATACGTGAGCGATCATAAAAGGAGAACTATCGAAGAGGTTCTGGATAAGCGCACGAGACATCTTACAATTGTGCTTGAGGACATTTTTCAGTCGCAGAATGCAAGCGCAGTATTCCGGACAGCGGAGTGTTTTGGTGTACAGGATATTCACTTGATTGAAAACATGAGTAAGTATGCGTTGAACAAGCGCGTTTTGCGGGGAGCCAACAAGTGGCTCACGATTAAGAAGCATGCACAAAAAGAAAAGGACAACTCCAGAGCATGCCTGGAGTCACTCAAGGCCTCGGGCTATAAGATCCTTGCGACCATGCCCTCTGCCAATCTGACTATTCAACAGGTTGACGTTTCGAATAAGATCGCTGTGGTCATGGGCAATGAGCTTCACGGACTTTCCGATACAGCCATTGCTTTAGCAGACTACAAAGTGACCATTCCTATGTTTGGATTTACTGAAAGTTTGAATCTTTCTGTTAGTGCAGCAATCTGTGTACATGAGCTAATCAACAGAATGAAAGCTTCCTCCGTTGATTGGCATCTGAGTGAGGAAATGAAGAAGCAGTTGCGTCTGGAGTGGTACCGCAAATTGGTACGCAATGCGGAAATGATTGAACGGAAGTTTCTGGAATCAATTGCCTAACTTTACCACGGCTTTTTTTGTTCTGTCTATATGAGGGCTATTTCGTGGTTGCTCCGGCAATTTTTTTACCTGTTTATCATCGCCATCCTTTTTGTGGTTTTATCCAACCTTTGGATTGTCAACAGCACGAAAGAAAAAGTCTTCTTTGAATTTGATAGTCTTGCACATCACCCTGTAGCCTTAGTGCTGGGTACGAGTCGATGGCTGACAAGCGGGCAGCCGAACCCATTTTTTAAATCGCGCATGGAATCTGCCGCCATCCTGTTCAAAGAGGGTAAAATCAAACACTTTATCGTAAGCGGAGATAACCGCACCAGGTACTACAACGAGCCAGCAGAGATGCAAAAAGCGCTGGTGAAGTTGGGTGTTCCCTCTTCCGCTATCACCCTTGACTTTGCCGGGCTTCGCACCCTCGACTCAATCGTAAGGAGTAAGGAAATCTTTGGGCAAAATGAGATCACAATAGTAACACAGGCATTTCACAGCTACCGCGCGTTATTTATTTCCGACTATTACAATATTGACGCCATTGCCTATGTGGCGGGTATTCCTGATGAGTCGGAAGCCGAGTTTGTACATTGGCGTGAATACCTGGCCCGGGCTAAAGCCGTTTTGGATCTTTATATTTTGAAGACCGAACCCCGTCATTTGGGTCAGAAGGAACCTATTCAGCTTTAACAATCGTTAGGTGCATCTTCAAGTGGTTAAAATGCATCTTTGGGTAATTGAATATTGCTATTTTTGTGTTTTGTACCACAGTGCGATACGGTGTGAGATTTAGGTTTCGGTTCCTCATTTTAATCTTTCTGTTTATTGGATTTAGCGCGCATTGCCAGGAGACCAGGGTTTCCGGTAAGGTGACTGATGCCAATTCGGGGGACCCCGTACCCTTTGCTAATATTGTTTTTAAGGGCACCACAGTCGGTGTTACCACAGATTTTGATGGTAATTTTTCCCTTTCAACGTTTTCGCCTTCCGACTCCATCATTGCCAGCTATGTTGGCTATAAACCCAAGGTGAAGGCGGTAGTCAGAGGCACCACCCAGACGATCAATTTTCAATTGCAGGAAGATGTAATTAGCCTCCAGGAAATCGTGGTGGTGGCCGGAGAAAACCCCGCATGGCCGATTATGCGAAACGTAATTAAAAACAAATCAGAGAATGATAAAAGGAAGCTTTCCGCCTATGAGTACGATACCTATACCAAGATCGAGATTGATGTAGATAACCTTTCTGATAAGTTTCGCGAACGAAAAATTGTAAAGAAGATCACGCAGGTGCTCGACAGCGTGGAGCGGATAGCAGGGGAGGACGGAAAGCCAATTCTTCCGCTTTTTATCACAGAGAGCGTTTCAAAAGTATACTACAGGGATAATCCTTCGCTTAAGAAGGAACAGATTTTGAAATCCAAGATCAATGGCATTGGTGTGGAAGACGGATCGACAGTCACGCAGGTTATTGGTTCGTCATTTCAGGAATACAACTTCTATCAAAACTGGCTGAATATTGTTACCAAGGAGTTTGTGTCACCCATGGCTGATGGCTGGAGGATTTACTATGAATATGATCTGACCGACAGTTTAAACATTGGCGATGAATTTTGTTATCGCCTCGACTTTTATCCCAAGAGCACTTCCGACCTTGCCTTTACTGGAACCATGTGGATTACCAAAAACGGCTACGCACTCAAGCAAATTGATGCTAACGTGGGCAAACAAGCCAACCTGAATTTCATTGAGAAAATCAGAATTCAGCAAGAGCTTTCCAGAACAGATCGCAGCTCGTGGTTGCCTGTGAAAAACCGGGTACTTATTGATGTGAGCGAGCTCGGCAAACAGAATGCGGGAATGCTTGCCAAATTTTATACAAGCAATAAAAACTTCATCACCAACAAACCCTACGAACCAGCATTTTATGAGCGAGCGATCGAGATAGCAGAGGACGCTACGCAGACTGAGGATGAGAACGTTTGGGACACCCTTCGTCATGAACCGCTCAGCGACACGGAGAAGAGTGTTTACAAGATGATTGATACCTTAAGAAACATTCCGATAGTGAAAACCTATACGGATATCTTCAAGGTGTTGCTTGATGGGTATTACAATTTGGGCAAAGTTGAAGTTGGTCCTTACCTGGGATTGATGGCCTGGAACAGAATAGAAGGGGTGAGAATTCAGGGTGGTCTAAAGACGACTTACAAGTTTAGCAAAAAATGGATTTATCATGCTCAACTGGCTTATGGTTTTGATGACGAGCGCTTCAAGTACTATCTGTCAGCACAACGTATTTTATCAAAGCACCGGTGGACAACGTTATCGCTAAGATATCGAAGCGACCTAACCCGACTTGGAATTGATGAGGAAAGTCTGGCAGACAACCCGATCTTCCTGGCGGCTACCAAGTGGGGTAATTTTAGAAGAGGATATTATTTCGATGAATATTACCTGGGCATGCAACGCGAGCTGTTTAAAGGATATTCTCAGAAGATATCTTTTCGTCATTGGACATTTGATCCAACGTTCAATTTTGGGTACCTGCCTCAGCCAGGCGATGTAAGTGGGACCGTTCTCGAGAATTTTCAATCGTCAGAGATCAGCGTTGAGTCGCGGTATGCAAGGGACGAACTTTTTATTCAAAATGACAATGAGAGAATCAGCCTGGGGACTAACAAATGGCCGGTCATAACTTTAAAGTACACCCACGGCTTTAGCGGAGTATTTAACAGCGACTTTGACTACGACCGTCTGCGCCTTAACATTAAGAAGAGAATAAAAACAGGACCCTTGGGAGTTGGCAATCTGACCTTCACCGGAGAGTATGTTTTCAATACGTTGCCG
>DAORAG010000185.1:0-6198 GCA_035344095.1 Cyclobacteriaceae bacterium
GATCTACAATATCGGAATCGGTTATCCTTTTTAAGCTGATTCAAAATTTCAACAGCTTTTCCAACTCCGTTCTCACTTTGTCAGCGTTGGGAAGCATTGCTTTTTCCAGCTCAATATTTAACGGGACCGCAGGAAGATTGGCTGCGCCCAACGTCCATACCGGTGCATCAAGGTAGGTGAAGCATTCCTTGCTGATACGACCCGCCAATGACTCAGCAAATGAATTGATCAGTGGCTCTTCCGTTAATACAAAGACTTTTCCGTGTTTTTCTGATGCCTCCTTGATTGCAGGCCAGTCAATTGGATTCAGTGTTCTCAAATCCATTATTTCGATTTGTCCGGGAAAGTGTTTGGCTGCTTCCTTTGCCCAATACACCCCCATCCCATAAGTGACCACGAGGGCTGACTCTCCATTTTCCATTTTTTCTTCATCGGCCTTCTGAACGATGTTGGCTTTACCCAGCGGAATGACATAGTCGGCATCCGGTTCAATTGTTTTTGCGTCCAATGTTCCTGGCACTTTGCTCCAATACAAGCCTTTGTGCTCGAGCAACACCACCGGGTTAGGATCATAAAAGGAAGCCTTCAGCAAGCCTTTCATATCCGCTGCATTTGAAGGATAAACTACTTTGATACCGCGAATGGTGAGCAACGCAGACTCCACGCTGCCGGAGTGGTACGGACCACCACCGCCATAAGCACCGATGGGTACACGGATCAAAGACTGGATCGGAAACTTCCCTTTGGTGATGTAACAACTTTTGGAAAGTTCTTCTACCAGCTGATTGATGCCCGGCCATATGTAGTCGGCAAACTGGATCTCAACGATCGGCTTGGCACCTACGGCAGACATTCCAGCCGTACTACCAACGATGTATGCCTCCTGGATGGGGGTGTTGAAAACGCGATCCTCACCATACTTTTGACCCAGTGTAGCTGCCTCCCTAAACACGCCACCCAGTCGCGCTCCCACGTCCTGTCCATACAGCAACGCCTCCGGGTGTTTCTTTAAAATCTCATCTACAGCGTGAAGTGCTGCATCCACCATGATCGTCTTCTCCCCTTTCTTTGGAGATCGGTTTCCTTTCTCCTCTGTGATGGCCGTGGGTGCAAATTCGTGCGAATCGAAGTCACCCACTTCAGGGTCGGGTGCTGCCAATGCCTTTTTATAGTCCGTGGCGACCGTTTCTCCTGCCTTTGTCCAAAGCTGCTCCAGTTTCTTTGGTGCTACGCCTTCGGCCTCCAGGTACTTTTTGAACTTCACCAGTGGATCCTGTTTTTCATGAACAGCAAGGTCCTCTCCTCTGTACCATTCCCTGCGCACACCGGAAGTATGGTGACCCAACAAAGGACATTTTGCATGTACCAGCATTGGAGCACGTTTTGTTCTTACGTATTCGATCGCTTTTGCCATGCCTTCGTAGCTGGCTTCAAATCTTGAACCATCCACGCGCATTCTTTCCAGTCCCTTGAATCCAGCCGCGTACTCGTAGGCATCCATCGCCCTCATCTCTTCACCGGTTGCAGATATGCCCCAGTCATTGTCTTGTATCAAATAAAGGACAGGTAGTTTTTTTAGCACCGCCATTTGAAATGCTTCTGCCACTTCCCCTTCGGTCACAGCGCCATCCCCTAACGAACACAAGACGATTGGTTTGACCTTCCCCTTCAGAAGTTTCTGAGACTCGAGATAGGCAAGCCCATGAGCCATGCCGGTGGCAGGGATCGCTTGCATGCCAGTGGCAGAACTCTGATGCGGTATAGTTGGCAATCCCTTTCTCCTGATGGCGGGGTGGCCATAGTACGTGCGGCCTCCGGAGAAGGGATCATCACGTTTGGCCATTAATTGGAGCATCAGTTCGTAGGGGCGCAAGCCCATACCGAGGAGCATTGATTCATCGCGATAATAGAGCGAAGCATAGTCAACATCCAAAAGTTGAAGCCCGGCTGCAAGCTGAATGGCCTCATGACCGCGCGATGTACTGTGCACGTACTTGCTACAGATTTCCTTATTCTCGTCATAGGTGATGGCCATATGACGCGCTGTGCACATGAGTTCGTAGGCCTTTAATAAAATTTTCTGATCAACTTTTGACTTGCTCGCTTTAGCCATCATACTTCATTCAAATCACTTATTCTAAGCGCGATAAATATACCAATTTTTAACCGGTGACCCGTTTACGGCAATGCACAAGATGCTATATTGCTTTTTTATCATGAGCCTTTGGACCACAATTGACCGCATTGGTGTTAAGCATAGCACTCATCCTACCGAGAGGCGATACATTGAAATTTGCAACCGTGTCAGTTTTGTCCTTTTTATCCTGGTTTTCATCCTGATTAGTATTTCGATTGCGTATTTCCGGTGGATAACATCGACTCAACTTGGCATGGCGGTGGCGTTTGCTTTTCTCATACCACTGCTAATGAACCACTATGGTTTTTTCAGTGCAAGCAGGCTGGTGCTGATCACCCTTATTATATTCCCATCTCTTGTCATCTCGATACTCGACAAGTTTGATCACCCCACCTCCCTCGAAGAATTCGAATATTTTCAGTTCAGGTTCATACTCATTGGAGCGACCATCCTGCCCTTTATTTTATTTTCGCTAAAGGAAAAGAAGCAAATTGTCTTCGGCCTTATACTCGCCATTTTTTCTCTTGTATTTTATGACCCGCTTCATAATTTTTTTGGCGCGGGGTATTATCAGGTTGGCTTTACCGCCCCAAATTATTACTTCCTGAATTACATCATTGTGTTTACCGCGATGGTGCTTATTGGCTCTACATTCTTTTTGAAATACAGTTTTGAGAAATCTGAAAGTGAAAACGAATTGTTGATTCAGCAGCTGTCTGAAAGGCAGCGAGAGATTTTATTGGTGTCGGAATCGCTGGTGAAGCAGCGCGAGCAACTTTCACAAGAGAACAAGGCACTCAATAGCGAACTGATTGAGAAGAATCAACAACTAACAGAGACTAATCAGGAACTCATCAAGCATAACAACGAACTCCAGCAGTTTTCCTACACCATCTCTCACAATCTCAAGGGCCCGGTGGCCAGTATGACTGGCTTGTTACAGCTCATGGATGTTGATCAACTGGATAGGGGCAATAAAGAGATCATCGAAAGGCTTACCAACGCCATCAAAACACTTGACGGAACCATCCGTGACCTGGGTAATATCATTGACATTAGAAATGACCTCACAAGAATAAGGCAAAAGCTCTCCCTTGATGAGGTACTTACCATTATTAAGACGTTGCTAAAAAAGGAGATTGATGAAAACAACATCAGCATTCAAGCGGATTTTAGTGCGTTGCCGTATTTGTATTCCGTGAAGCCGATGCTGGAAAGCATCTTGTATAATCTTGTGAGCAACGCAATCAAATACCGTTCTCCTGAGCGCGACTCAGTAATTAAGATCACCTCCAGAACGATCGGTACCGATACGCAACTTGAAATTGAAGACAACGGTCTCGGCATCGATATGGGGAACTTTGGAGAAAAGGTTTTTGGCCTTTACAAGCGTTTCCATACCCATACCGAGGGAAAAGGTCTGGGGTTATTTCTTGTCAAGCTGCAGGTGGAGGCACTGGAAGGTGAGATCACCATTGACAGCAAGCTCGACTGTGGCACAAAATTCATTCTCACGTTTCCTGAATTCAAAAATGTGGAGGAACAGGTGCTGTTGGACAATGACATTGCAACCATCTCCTTCAACGCAGCGCTGGATAGCCTGGCCTGCCACTGGAAACGTGTGGGGACGAAAGAAGAGTCTATTGCTTTATTACAGACCTGCATTGATTTCGTCAAAGCGTATCACACACCTAACTGGATCTCCAACATGATCCGTGTGGTCGATCGCAACGAAGCGGAGTTGAATGAATTCAGAAGGAAATTCAGGGAGGATCTAAAGAAAGCAGGGCTACAGCGGATATGCCTTATTCTGCCGGAGGGTGAAGACCAGGGTTTTCTGGAAAGTCGCAACCTGGACAACGTCTATGATGTAGAAATTTTTCTATTTGGAAGTCTGAAAGAAGCCAAGGATTGGCTGGCAGTCCACTAGCGGACACTTTTGGCATTTCTAATTATCAAAACTCATTAGCGACCATTTGTAAAAGTTTGTTTACTTCGACAAACTTTTCCCGTAATTGTAATACACCAATTCAAATAGTCCATCATGAAAAAATACTTACCCCTTCTTTTTTTACTACTTGCTACGGTAGGATTCTCACAAAGAGGAAAAAAGTCTGTTGCTCCGGCAGAAGAGAAAAAAGATGAAGTCTCCCTGTCCGGCCTGAAATTCAGAAGTATAGGGCCAGCCCTTACATCAGGGAGGATAGCCGACTTTGCTGTGAATCCAAATAATTACAGTGAGTATTACGTGGCTACGGCTTCTGGTGGTGTCTGGAAGACTGTAAATGCCGGCACCACCTACGAACCCATATTCGACAGCCAGGGATCATACTCCATTGGGTGTGTTACCATCGATCCCAACAACCCGAATGTGGTTTGGGTGGGTTCGGGTGAGAACAACAATCAACGCAGTGTGGCTTATGGAGACGGTGTATATAAGTCGGAAGACGGAGGTGCAAGTTGGAAGAATGTGGGACTGACGACATCAGAACACATCGGTAAGATCATCGTTGACCCCAACCATTCCAATGTAGTGTATGTGGCCGCCATTGGACCACTGTGGAAAGAGGGTGGTGAAAGAGGTGTATATAAGTCTACCGATGGAGGAAAGACGTGGGATAACATCTTAAAGATTGACGAGCATACAGGAGTCAATGACCTTGTCATGGATCCACGTGATCCGAATACCCTTTATGCATCAGCCTATCAAAGAAGAAGAAGTGACTACGCCTATGTTGGTGGGGGCCCGGGTTCGGGAATGTATCGGACAACAGACGGAGGAAGGAATTGGGAGAAGATAAATAATGGGTTGCCTTCTGCGGACATCGGGCGTATTGGCCTCGCCATCTCTCCTGTTGACCCAGAATATATTTATGCGATTGTTGAGGCAGCGAAGGACGAAGGTTTTTACAGAAGCACAACACGCGGTGCAAAGTGGGATAAGATGAGTTCGCATCAGACCGGGGGTAACTATTACAACGAAGTGATTGCTGACCCCAAGAACAGAGACCGTGTTTACACCATGGGTTATGCTATTAGCGTAAGCAATGACGGAGGCCGCAATTTTAATCCCATCGGAGAGCAGTCTAAACATGTGGACAATCATGCACTTTGGGTAAACCCAGAAAATCCCAACCACATGCGAAATGGTTGTGATGGTGGCATCTATGAAACCTGGGATGGCGCGAGGACCTGGCAGTTCAAAGCGAACCTGCCGGTAACACAGTTTTACAAAGTGGAAGTTGACAATACAGAACCCTTCTATTATGTGTACGGTGGTACTCAGGATAATTTCAGTCTCGGGGGTCCATCCCGAACCAGGAGCTCCAACGGAATTGTCAATGATAATTGGTTTGTGACCCAAGGAGGTGATGGTTTTGAAAGCGCCATCGATCCCTTTAATACCAACATTGTTTACGCTCAGGCACAACATGGGGTATTGACTCGCTACGATAAGGCGACAGGTGAGAACACCGGAATTCAACCTCAACCCAGAAAAGGCGAAAAGCAATATCGATGGAACTGGGATGCACCACTGCTGACCAGCTCACATAAAAAAGGAAGGATCTACTTTGCTGCCAACAAGGTCTTTCGCAGTGATGACTACGGCAACACATGGGAAGTAATCAGCGATGATATCACCCGCAATCTCGACCGCAACAAACTTCCGCTGATGGGGCGTGTGTGGGGCATCGATGCTGCAGAGAAAAACGGAGGCACTGCACTTTATGGTACCATGAGTGCCCTCGCTGAATCTCCCAAAAATGAAAATATGATTGTGGCCGGAACGGATGATGGCCTTGTGCAGGTGACTACTGACGGAGGTAAGACCTGGCGCAAAACTGAGTCGTTTAGTGGTGCACCAAACATGACTTATGTCTATCACGTGCTCGCCTCACAACACGATGAAAATGTAATCTATGCTACCCTCAACAATCACAAGAGAGGCGACTTCAAACCTTACATCTACAAGAGCAGTGATAAGGGAGCGACCTGGGCGAACATTTCTTCCAATCTTCCTGTCAGAGGTTCTACTTACTGTGTAGCGGAAGATTTTGTTG
>DAORAG010000186.1:0-6174 GCA_035344095.1 Cyclobacteriaceae bacterium
GCCAACCTACGTCCCATAAAACTCTTTGATGAATTGCTTGAAGCGTCAAGCATAAAACCAGAAATCCTTAAAGGTGCTGACATTCTTTTCTTCCGTGAACTCACTGGTGATGTCTACTTCGGGGAGAAGGGAAGAAAAGACAATGATGAAACCGCTTACGATCTGATGATCTACTCTAAATACGAAGTAGAGCGTATTGCACATAAGGCATTCATCGCTGCTCAAACCAGAAATAAAAAAGTAACCTCCGTAGATAAGGCCAATGTACTCGAAAGCTCCAGGCTTTGGAGAGCGGTAGTCCAGGAGGTGAGTAAAGAATATCCGGATGTGAGCCTGACGCATATGTTTGTGGATGCAGCAGCAATGAAGCTGATCCACGACCCGAGAAGTTTTGATGTAGTGCTCACTGGAAATCTCTTTGGAGATATTCTCACAGATGAGGCTTCACAAATTGCCGGATCAATGGGAATGTTGGCATCCGCATCTATCGGGGACAGCGTTGGTTTATATGAACCTATACATGGCAGCGCCCATGACATCACCGGAAAAGGAATCGCCAACCCGTTGGCTTCTATCCTCTCAGCAGCGTTGATGCTGGATATTTCATTTGGACTAAAAGAGGAATCACAGGCAATCATCAACGCAGTGTCTCAGACGCTGAAAGATGGTTATCGCACAATCGACATAGCAGATAGTAAAACTGAAAAATTTAAAATATTAAATACATCAGCAATGGGCGACATGGTCGCGCAACGCATCGCTGTTAACGAAACGATTTCCCACTAACCAGAGAAGACGATGAGCAACAAAATTCAAATTTTTGACACCACCCTTCGCGATGGCGAGCAGGTACCTGGTTGTCAGTTGAAGACGGAAGAAAAAATTGTCATTGCCAGGGAACTTGAGGCGCTAGGCGTAGACGTAATCGAGGCTGGCTTTCCTATCTCCAGTCCAGGAGATTTTCTATCGGTGGTAGAGTTGTCAAAAAACCTGGTTGAGCCAGTGGTATGTGCGCTCACCCGTTCAAAGAAAGAGGACATTGATGTTGCAGCCGAAGCGCTTCACCATGCAAAGCGAGGACGAATTCATACGGGAATTGGGTCATCAGATGTCCACATTCAGCACAAATTCAAAAGCACACGCGAGCAAGTGTTGGAACAAGGCGCGTGGGCAGTATCGTATGCAAAAACAAAAGGCTACGAAGTAGAATTCTATGCTGAAGATGCCGGCCGTGCCGATCTCGAATTCCTGGCGAAGATGATAGAAGCTGTGATAGCGGCAGGTGCTGACGTAGTCAACATTCCGGATACTACCGGATATTGCTTGCCTCACTTGTATGGAAAACGCATTAAGTACCTGGTGGACAATGTGAAAAATATTGACAAAGCAATTATCTCAGTTCACTGTCATAATGATTTGGGAATGGCAACTGCCAACACGATATCCGGTTTAATCAACGGAGCACGCCAGGCAGAGGTGACCATGAATGGAATTGGGGAACGCGCTGGCAACACCTCGCTTGAAGAGGTTGCAATGATATTGGAAACACACAAAGACCTTGGACTAACCACCAACATCAAGCCGGACAGAATTTATGCATTGAGTAAACTTGTTTCGGGAATGATGCGCATGCCAGTACAACCTAACAAAGCCATTGTTGGCGCGAATGCGTTCGCACACAGTTCAGGCATTCATCAGGATGGTTTTCTGAAGCACGCTGAGAACTATGAAATCATCAGTCCGGAAACGGTGGGTGTTCCTTCATCATCTATTGTACTAACTGCTCGCAGCGGCCGTGCAGCGTTAAAACATAGAATGGAAATGCTTGGCCATCACTTCGAGGGTGAAGATTTGAATACCATTTATGAAAACTTTCTGATCGTAGCTGACGAAAAGAAAATGGTTCAGGACGAAGATTTGATGGTGTTGGCTGCGAATTTGCCTGTGCTCGAGAGATGATTCAAGATTTAAGATTCAAAATTTTGAACTTGCAGACTGCAGTGTTCTTAATTCCAAATCTTAAATCTTAAATCTTTGAATTTTAAACTCTACTTTCTCAAAGTCGGATACTTAATTCCCAATTGCTCCAGGTACGTGTTGTACTTGGTCTCATCGTAGTAGTATTTCTCTAACTGTGGGCGGAATTCCTTCATGATCTCCGTGTTCAAATAAGTCGCTGGCTCATCCTCCGCTGTGATCATCGGCTTATACTCCTGCTTTGCCAGCTGTTCATTCTTGAAGTAATCCCATGCCTTCGCGGTAATCTCTGGCTTCGTAAGAATATCAATGATTGTCATCGCCTGCACCTTGGCACCAGCAGTCACACCCTTGTGTGCAATTGGTGTCGCCATAGCGATAGCGTTCGCCCAATTGTGACCGGGGAGCCCTGGAATGTTTGCCGGAAAACGCATGGTCACTGTTGGAACTTTCCACGAGATGTCTCCGATATCATCTGATCCACCGCTACGTGGCTCCGGATCTGGCGCCTTGAATTCATCAAGTTTGGTGGGCATACCGGTAGTATCTCTTCTCGACTTCACTTCTTTTTGCACCGCACGCGCAAATACCTGATCCTCCTGGCTCCAGGCTGGCAACCCTACCACCTTAATATTATCATTCATCACTTCCGCAATTGGTTTGTTGAAGTGGCGTGGCCATGCCGAACCAAGTGTCCTTTTGGTCACGGTTGTTTGTGTCATCTTCGCAGCGGCTTCCGCGATGCGATTGCCATGTCCGTACAACTCCATGATGTTTGGGTAGGTAACTTCTCTGAAGTAATACCAGATCGAAGCCTTCTGCGGAACCACGTTGGGCTGATCTCCACCATTGGTGATCACTGAGTGCGATCGTTGCAACGGTTCAAGGTGTTCGCGTTGGTATTGCCATCCAATGTTCATCAACTCCACTGCATCCGCAGCACTTCTTCCTCTCCATGGCGCACCAGCCGAGTGAGCGGATTCTCCGCTAAAGGTGTACTCCACAGAAATCAATCCGGTGCCTGACGCAGGACCGTAAGACACACCGAGGTTTGAACCCACGTGGGTGAACAAACACATGTCTACATTGTCAAAATAGCCATCGCGTGTGTAGTACGCCTTCGTTCCCACCAACTCTTCCGCGATACCTGGCCACAACACCAACGTACCTGACAAGCCTTCGCGTTCCATGATCTCTTTTGCTGCCAAAGCAGCTGCAATGTTCAATGGAATTCCTGAGTTGTGTCCTTCTCCATGGCCTGGTGCTCCTTCTACAATCGGGTCGTGGTAGGCAACACCGGGCTTCTGCGAAGCTTTTGGAATGCAATCCACATCACTACCCAATGCAATCACTGGCTTGCCACTTCCCCAGCTTGCAGTCCATGCTGTTGGAATGCCCGCAATGCCCATCTCAATTTTAAATCCATTTTTCTTCAGCAACTCCGTGAGGTATTTGCTGGATTCATATTCCTGAAATCCCAGTTCAGCAAAACTGAAAATCTTATCTACCATCACCTGCACCAGCTTCTCATTAGCCTGTACTTTGTCGGCAGCTTCTTTTTTCAGCGCATCAATTTTCTTGGGTGTTAGTTTCGGTTTCTGACCAAAGGCGGCCAGCGATACCAGGAACAAGAACAAGAGTAGTCGTTGTCTCATCGTATTTGGTTAAGGTTATTTCACTCTTCAATTTAAGTATTGAGCAATGGCGCGCCATGCCAAATGACAACCAAAATATGATCTCTGAAATAATCGGTTCTAAACCGATACAGGAGGTAAAAGGAAATCAATGGCTAGCGTTGCAACTGCTGCAGCAACCGGTGGGGAACAGATGCCACTTTTCTTTTTACGTAGTCAAAACATACAATCCCCGTCTTTCCTCGTGCAGCTTCTTTGCCTGTGGTCTGGTTGGTAATGAGATAGATCAGGTCAAATCCATACTTATTGAAATCAGTGACTCCGATCTGAATAGCCAGGCGATCGCCAAGAAACGACTCCGATTTGTAAATCACCAACGCATCTGAAATAATCTGACCCACGTTACCTTCGAAGTGGATTTCGTCTTTGAATCCTATGTGATTATAAAGTAAAATGCGCGCCTCCTGCATCAATGTGAGTACATTATCATTGCCGACATGTCCTCCATAGTTCAGGTCGCTTGCACGGACCACTAATTCCGTCTTATAAATAAACTTTTCAGGGATCTCTAAACTTAGTCTCATTAATTATCTATTAAGCACCTTCAGTAATCCTTTATTTCAAGTTTCAAAATAGTAACTTTATTAAAACAAAGTCTTTTAGCTCTGTGCAAACAATCCTTGGCGCAAACGGTGTAATAGCGAACAATCTCGCATGTCACCTTCCGCAGTACACAAAGAAGATCAGACTGGTGAGTCGTCATCCCAGAAAAGTAAATGAGTATGACGAATTATTTACCTGTGATTTGCTTGATGCAAAACAGACTTCAAACGCTATCAAAGGCTCCGAGATTGTTTACCTAACAGCCGGCATTCCCTATCGGATTGATAAATGGAGGACCCAGTGGCCCATTATCATGAAAAACGTAATTGATGGCTGCCAGGAACACCGATCCAAACTCGTTTTCTTTAGCAATGTTTATCCTTACGGAAAAGTGGAAGGGTGGATGACCGAAGAAACACCGATTAATCCCTGTAGTAAAAAGGGAGAGGTAAGGGCAAAAATTGAAGAAATGTTGTGGGAAGAAGTGAAAAAAGGAAACTTGGAGGCGATGATTGTAAGGGCGTCTGATTTCTACGGTCCTAACACGCCTCTCAGCTATCTGAAGGTTCTGGTGTTTGACAACTTCGCAAAAGGAAAAACGGCACAATGGGTACTTACCGATAAGACAAAGCACTCCTACTCCTATACACCAGATGCGGGAAAAGCCACTGCGATTGTTGGCAACACACCTTCAGCCTATAACCAAACTTGGCATGCCCCAACCGACCGTAACACGCTCACCGGAAAACAATTTGTCGAAATGGCAGCCGAGGCCTTTGGCGTCAAACCCAACTACTGGGTTTTAGGCAGACCGATGTTAAAGATGGTGGGCTTATTTATGCCGGACGTCAAAGAAATGATGGAAATGCTCTATCAAAATGAAAATGATTTTCTCTTCGATAGCTCAAAATTTGAAAAGGCATTTAACATAATTCCAACATCGTATCAAAAAGGCTTACAAGAGGTAGCCAACTCTTATCGCTGATTACTTTTGCTTTCTCTGTCATAGTTTATAGACATGGACACCACATTAGCATGCAGTCCATCCGAACGCTGATAGTGTGAAAATCTAAACTCAATTGCTTTAAAGGTCGTCCTGCCCTTTACTGCATAAGGTGCATATCGAAATCCCATTCCTACATCCATACTATTGAAGTCCGACAGGTCATAGTCAGAGGTGTAGTATCGCGCATCAGGATCGTGTTCATTGTAAGGCCTGAAAAAATCAGTGCCTTGCTGAACGTAAAGTCTAACGAATGGAGTTAGCGTGATCACTCGCGATACCTTAACAGCCGCCTCCTGATTAAAGGTGTGTGCGGTGATGCCGAAATCGTCCCAGTAGACTCTATAGTAAGATCGAAGGATCCATCTGGTGCCAACAAAGGAATTCAGTTGCACACCCAACGGAATTTTCACCCGATGAAAAGGAAGGCTCTCCACCTTTTTACTTCCATCAGTAAAATAGACGCGATGAAACGGAGTGGATAGAAGACCTGATTGGTAGGTCAGTCCAGGATAAACACCAAGCGACATTCGTTGGTTGATGGTTTGGTACCAGCCCAAAGAGAGATTGAACGAATTTCTTCGATACCTATCAAACCAATTTCTTCCCCTTAGCTCCGACGGATACACCAACTCCAAAACCTTGTGGCCTTGATATCTTCCCCATCGAAGGTCATCAAAATACATTTGCAATGTGACTGAGAGTTCTCGCGTCTGTAATGCATTGATGTGGTTGAGGGAAAACGCCTGACCCAACGACAGGTAGTCGGATTCCATCGAAAAGGATGAGGTAGTACCCCAACTCAGCTCTGGATTTGATGTTCGGTTGTATCCCAACGAAGTATAGATCCTCGAGTCGTGACGCGATGCCGAAGAAAAAACAAAATCAATGTTATCAGTGGAAGCCGAGCTGATCACATCCAGTCCCAATCCGAAATGCACTGCACGTGTGGAATCT
>DAORAG010000187.1:0-6160 GCA_035344095.1 Cyclobacteriaceae bacterium
AGTTGATCTACTCTTTTGTGCTTAACACATTAGCGGAGAACAGCACCTGGTTCTGCGGACTTACAGAATTAGAAATCACCTTTACGACTTTGTTCTGACGGCCATATTTGCCAGCACTGTTGAAGGCCACAGTAATTTCACTTTTTGCACCAGGCGCTATGGGGTCACGAGGCCATCCCTTTGGGGTGGTACATCCGCATGTCACCTCCACATTTGTGATAATCAACGGAGAGTTGCCCGTGTTGGTAAATCTAAAAGTGTGCTCCACTCGGTCCCCCTGTTTCAAATCACCGAAATCGTATGAAGAGTTGTCCCAGGTAATCTGCGGACCGTCCGGTTTGGGTAGTTCGGTCTGGGCTATCGCAGGTGAAAGCACCAGCATTGAGACTATAAAGAAAAATATGTGCTTCATGACTGTGATTTTTTCAAATTTACGCATTGTGTAGCTACACATCGAGTTAAACGCGATTCAATTCAAAATCATGCCAGCAGATCTCAAAAAAATTTACGGTGATCGGGTGAGGGTGCGTGCCTGTGGTCTTTGCGTGAAGGATGGGCATCTGCTGATGGTGAATCACAAAAACCTTTCAAAAGGTAATTTTTGGGCTCCTCCAGGCGGGGGTATCGACTTTGGCGAGTCGGCAGAGGATACCGTGGCGCGGGAGGTAAAGGAAGAGACACGCATTGAGGTCCGTCCCGGGGAATTATTGTTTGTGACCGAGTATCTAAACGAGCCCCTTCATGCCATTGAGTTATTCTTTAATGCAACATATGTATCCGGAGAGGTAAAAACCGGCATTGATCCGGAAACCAACGAGGCCGATCAAATCATCGTTGAGAGTCAATTTTGTAGCTGGAGCGATCTGGAGACAATGGACAAAAATGAACTCCACGGCATATTCAAATTCGTGTACAAACCATCGGAAATCCTCGATTTAAGGGGATATTTTAAGTTATAATTGGTTGTGTGAAAAGGCTTAAAATCTTTATTATTGCATGCTTAAACCTATAAAAAATGAACCTTACTAAGATTCTGACCTACGTTCTTTTTGCTATCAGCCTCTTTTTGGGCTACTACCTGTATAGTGGCGTACAAAGCACAATCGAGGATCGTAAACTGGTGGACGTAAAAGAAGCCGCAGTAATCGAAAAGCTTAAGATGATTCGTGAGGCGGAGATTGTATTTCAGGAGGTAAACGGTCGCTATACTTCCAACTGGGATTCGTTGATCAATTTTATCAAAAATGGCCAGGTAGCGATAGTTGAGCGCAGGGAAGAAATCAAGCAAAAGGAATATGGTGGTGAAGAGGTAATCGTGCACATCGACACTTTAGGTTTTGTGCCCGCTCAGGAGCGTATTTTCAAAGAGACATTTAATGTGAACTGCGCTGACGATGGAATATTTATGGGTTTCAAAGTTAAGGCAGGCGACAGGGCAGTTAAGAACCAAAGAGGATATACACTGAAAGTGGGCGAAAAAATCACAGAACCTCCATTTACAGAAGATGGATTTATCAGCTCATTGGCTGATGTTAAGCCAGGTCAGCAAGTGCGTAAGGGACAAATTCTGATGACAACATGGGACTATAAATTTGATCCCAAACTGGATGTAAACCGGATTGCTTTCAAGCCTGGAACAGACACCAAATTCGACATCTTCGTAGGCAAGGTGGATCGAAACGGTGTGATGGTGGATGTAATCGAAGTAAAAGATCCCAATCCTGACAATCCATTCAGAAGTGAAGCCAATGAAGCCAAGAACCGTAAGCCTCTGCGCTTCGGCTCAAAGACGGACGTGTCTACTTCTGGAAACTGGGAATCTTAAAATCCTTTGGCATCAGCCCCGCTTAGCTATAAGCTGATCAAGAAAATCAAAGATGACAAATTTGATGTAGACAACTTACATCAATATACCCTGCTGATTCATCTTGGTGTAAGAGACTTACAAGTCGGTATCGTGGACAACGAGGACCGACTTCTTTTTTTTGAGGATTATATCTTTCAGAACCTCAATTCAAGTGAAGACCAGCACGCCCTGCTTAAGGAGCTTTTTGAAGCACATCACCTTCTTACCGCAGGCTTCTGGAAGACTGTAAAATTCTCCATCAAGAACAATAAATTGGTTCAGGTACCAGATTCTCTCTTCATACCGGAGGCCGCTGCTGAGTACCTCAAACTCAATGCAAGGTTTGATGCAGAAAAGGAAGTAGTGCTGTCATGTCAAAATGTAAAAAGTAATGCTGTCACGGTATTTGCTTTGCACAGGGGAATACATGACTGGATCAATGAACTTTACCCCAACTCAGCCGTCAAGTTCATGCACCAGTCGACAAGCCTTATCGAGGGCGTACTTGACTATGCTGTGTCTGAGGAAAAGCCTTCGCTTTTTATTTATGTCGATCGGTTTAAACTTCATGTGATCTCGGTGAAGAAAGGCAAGCTGGTCTACTACAACCAGTTTCCAATCAAGCATTTCTCAGACTACGTGAAATACATCATGCTGGTGCTCAATGCCATGCAGATGAGCCAACAGGCCAGCCAGATCGTGTTGTGGGGATATATTGGAAAGAACTCGCCCCACTTCCTGGAGTTTTCCAAGTACATCAAGAACGTCACCTTCGGAGGGAGGCCTTCCTACCTAAAATTTGGCTACCTGTTTGATGAAATTCAGGATCATCATTTCCTCGATTTATTCGCGTTGCACCTGCTCGCTAACTAGCATCATTCGCTAACTTTAATTCAACTATGAAAAAAATAGCGTTGTTTCCCGGCTCTTTTGATCCCTTCACCAAGGGGCACGAAGACATTGTGCTGCGCGGCTTGAAGATTTTCGATGAGATCATCATTGCGATCGGGTACAACAGCGGCAAGAGCCAGCGCTATTTTGACATCGACTTCATGGTAAAGAAGATAAGTGAAACATTTGCCAAGTATCCCAACATCTCGGTGATCACCTACGCTGAACTTACAGCAGAGTTGGCCAAGAAGAAAAATGCAAATTATTTATTGAGAGGCCTGCGAAACACAACAGACTTTGAATATGAGAACAGCATATCTCAGGTCAATCGCGGACTCAATGCCAACCTGGAGTCCGTTTTCCTGATCACCTCCCCTGAGTTTGCCTCTATCAGTTCATCCATCATCCGAGAGGTTCATCGCTATAAAGGCGATGTGTCGGCTTACATCCCCTACCAGCTCTAGCCGTTAAGACCAAAATCTTCTGTTTGTTTATAATACACCTCAAACACGAAGCGAATAGAACGGTAGGAGTTTTCTAGCGCATGGTAGACTTCCTTCTGCGTCATCCATCTTAGCTCCTCAATATCCTCTTCCGCAGCTGGCTTCATCTTACTGTCATCCACCACATCCATGGCATACCACTTGGTGTGCTTGATCATATTGCTCTTGTTCATGGTGTAGGTATGCCAGGTAGTGCAAATCTTCTTACCCAGTTTCACCGACACGTTACACTCTTCTTCCACCTCTCTGACAGCTGTTTTAGGGTATTTTTCGCCATTTTCTTTTTTTCCCTTCGGTAAGTCCCATTTCTTCAGGCGATAAATCATCAGGAACTTATCTTTTTTCCGGATCAAGCCTCCTGCCGCCTTCACTACCTTGAACTGCGACTTGATGTAATCTTTTATCTCTTCATAATGATCGGTCGTGATTTCCAACGACAACAGGTTGGTTGGCACCTTGGAATTCAGGAGGAAGAGGATCACCTGAATATCTTCAGTGACCACGTTTTGCAACCACACATGGTGGATCAGCTTAGCTTTAGAGATGACTTCATTTTTGGCATCAATCACGTGATTATAGCTACCGTCCTCCGGCTTACGGCCGGGCTTCAGTATCCTCACCGGGATGTCATTTACAAAAAGATTCATTAGCGATAGGATATGCCACCATGGAGTGCAAAAACATAAATAATTAGTTATCAGTCAATACTGTTCCGATTATTATCAGAATAAATTTAATGACCTTACCAGTCACCTGACTTATTTTTGGCACCCCTGTTAAATCATAATAAATTGCCGACCAAAGCCCTGTAATCACATGAGTACTATCAAGATTAACGAATCTACTGCAACAATAGTAGCTGAGAAACTTCTGGAGATCGAAGCCATTAAGTTGAACTACAAGCAGCCGTTTACATGGGCATCGGGTTGGAAGTCACCCATCTATTGTGATAACAGGCTCTCGCTGTCCTATCCGGCTATCCGAGGGGTCATCAGAGACGCGCTATCGGCAGCTGTCAGCACCAATTTTCCAGATACCGAGTACATCGCTGGTGTGGCAACCGCTGGTATTGCTCAGGGTGCTCTTGTGGCTGATAACCTGGATTTACCGTATATCTATGTTCGTCCCAAACCCAAAGAACACGGTATGGGTAATCAGATTGAAGGAAAGGTTGACAAAGGCAAAAAGGTGGTGCTGGTAGAAGACCTCATCTCAACCGGAGGTAGCTCCCTGAAAGCCGCTGAGGCGTTGATTAAAGAGGGATTCAAGGTGGTGGGTATGGTAGCCATATTTACTTATGGGTTTGAAGTGGCTGAAAACAACTTCAGACAAGCCGACATTCCATTGGTATGTCTCAGCGACTTTAATCATCTGCTCGCGGCAGCTGTCAGCAAGAACTATCTGGGCGAAAGTGAATTGATCCATGTGAAGTCCTGGAGGCTGGACCCTGCCAACTGGAAGTAGTCAGAAACCTTCCAGTCCCAGACCGAACAAAGCAAAGTCATACTTCACGGGGTCATTGGGATCAAACTTCCTTAATTGAGCGGTAAGTTCCACGGCAGTCAGCCAATCCATGGGCTTTCGTTTAATCAATTTTAATTTTCTGGCCACTCTCTCCACATGCAGGTCACATGGGCATATCAACTTTGAAGTTGGTATTGATTTCCAAAGACCAAAGTCCACACCGCGCTGATCGTTTCTCACCATCCATCGCAAATACATATTGATACGTTTGCAAGCTGACTTGCGCTCGGGAGTAGCAATGTGTTTTTTGGTTCTGGGTGGAAAGTCTTCCAGGCTGAAGAATTTATTGTGAAAGCGGACAAGTGCAGCTTCTACGTCTGTTTCATCTTCCCTGGGCTGAAATGCCGTTTCGAGTGAATCATCTTTTGTAAAGTAGTCCTTCAGAAATCTGATGAAATAAAGGCAATCGGTGTCATTAAAAGTGCGATGCTTGAACCGGGTGAACCGCTTGAGGTCATTCAACTTGTGGTGAACAATGAAATCATAAGGCGCATTGTCCATCAAGTTGAAAAGCTCCTTGCATTTATTGATGATGGTTTTGCGTTGTCCCCAGGCCAGCATGGCAGCAAAAAAACCTGTGATCTCAATGTCTTGCTTACGGGAATAAGCATGTGGAATCGACACCGGATCGTCAGCGATAAAACCCGGTTGATTGTACTGCGCCACTTTTTCGTCCAGCAGCGCCTTGAGATCAAGTTTGTTCACTTACTTATAATAGGTGACCTCTACCCTGAACTTTTGGTCAATCGCACCCAGGCGATCGAAGGCAGACTTAGAGATCTTGATCACGAGCTTATCGTTGATGCTGGTAGCGGGAATAGGGCCCACTACCCTCACAAAAACTTCGCGGTTGTTAAGTTCATTCCGCACTTTGAGAATAGTGCCTGGCTTGGCGGTGCGATGCAATGCCAGGTATTTTCTATTGCCTTCAGTGCCCTCAATCAGTTCCGCCAGCCCCGACTCCTTTACCTCATCGGTGCCTGCTACGTTTTCTGAAATCTTCACGACAGTCTCCTGGCGAGGAGTCACCACTGTCTCCACTTTTTTGGTGGTATCCACTACATTCTGTGTTACCACCGTCTCCGGCTTTACTACACGCACCAGCTGGCCGATTTCAAGATTGGTTGTGGTCATGTTATTCCATTCCTTCAACTCCTGAACAGTGATGCCATACTGCCTTGAAATAGAGAACAGTGTTTCTTTGGGCGCAACCGTATGATAGCCCACCATCGTATTGGCAGTCACTGGTTGATTCACTGTGACTGTGGTTGCGGCCTTTGCAACGTTGAGTTGCTGACCAACCGAAATCGAATTGTCCGGCATGCTATTCATGGACTTGATCTCATCCACTGTTAGTCCATATTGCCGTGATATTGAAAACAATGTTTCGCCCGCT
>DAORAG010000188.1:0-6150 GCA_035344095.1 Cyclobacteriaceae bacterium
ATAAACATTGGGCTAGGTTTTTTTCAAGTTTTGCCAAATACGTTAATACGATTTTCACTAGGTAAATTAGTACTTTAGTTCAACGGAATCCAACGACCTACTAATCTATGCCAGAAAATCATACGGGAATTCCACTTGAGATTCACACACTCTCTAATTCGCAAAACCTAAAAATATCCATTACCAATTTTGGCGGAAAGGTTGTTTCCATATTTGCGCCTGATAGGCATGGCGATGTGAAGGATATTGTGCTTGGGTATGACACAATAGAAGAGTATGTTCATGGTAATCCATACTTTGGGGCACTAATTGGCAGATATGGAAACCGTATTGCTAAAGGTCAATTCTCTTTGAATGGGGATACTTACCAGTTGTCAATTAACAGTCGAAGCGACACTTTGTATGGAGGGCCTGCTGGGTTTCATAACAGAGCATGGAACGTTGAAAGCAAATCATCGTCTGAAATTGAATTGTCGTTAGTAAGTGCGGATGGTGAAGAAGGTTATCCGGGTGAGCTACGTGTCAATGTGAGGTACTCTCTAAATAACAACAACGAATTGTCGATTGATTACTCAGCCGTAACCGACAAAACCACGATTATTAATTTGACCAATCACCCTTTTTTTAATTTGAAGGGAGAGGGTAATGGCGACATTCTTAACCATTTAATCAAAATAGTGGGTAGTCGGTTTACACCAGTAAATGAACGGCTGATTCCAACGGGCGAGATTTGGAGTGTCGAAGGAACCGCATTGGACTTTAGAGATTTTACCATGATTGGCTCAAGGATTAGCTCCAAAGAAGAACAGATCATGTTTGGCAGGGGCTATGATCACAACTGGGTGTTGGACAAAAACGGTCGCGACCTTGCACTTGCAGCTTGTGTCAGAGAGCCTATAAGTGGCCGCGAGTTGGAAGTATGGACGACAGAGCCCGGACTTCAATTCTATAGTGGAAACTTTTTGGATGGTACTGACGTAGGTAAGGGAGGTAAGCCATACGGCTTTAGATCTGCATTTTGCCTGGAAGCGCAGCACTTTCCAGACTCACCCAATCACCCCAACTTTCCCTCAACAACGCTTAACCCTGGCGACACTTACTCCCAGAAAACAGTATATAAGTTTGGCACGTTTTAGCTAAAGGCGTCTGCTACCAATTGACCGAGTGCAGGACCGTGTTTAAATCCGTGACCTGAACCACCACCCAAAAACCAGACGTTTGAAGCTTCGGAATGTGGTTGAAATATGAAATTTCCATCTGGAGAATTTTCGTACGGACAAACCCGGTTTTCGACCAAGGGTGCACCTCTCAATCCGGGAAACCGATGTTCTATGAACTTCCTTGCCTTAGATAAAACATCAGGGTTAGCGATTCGTTCACCGTGAGTAGGGTCAAAAATTTCACCACGTTTATCAACTCCAATTTTAAATCCTCTTTGCTGGTTTCCCGGTATTCCATAGTAAAAATCTTTACCGTCTACGTCTATCCATGCCGGGAGTTTATCATAGCGTTCAGATTGATGTTTGGGCGTGCCAAAATAGTAGACTTCTTGTTTTGTGCAGGTGATTACACTTCCCAATACATCAGGGAAAAGTTTTCCAAGCCATGAACCACATGCAAAAAGAAATAAATCGCTACTAATACGATCGCCAGTTGATAGTTCGATTGATGGCATGCGATTGTTTTCAGTTGATCCAGGTCGTACATAAGCCTGAATGTACGTGCCACCTTCCTGTAGAAATGCCTGATGCACCTGCTGCATGCTTTCGCGAGCTTTTAGATAGCCTCCAAAAGGATCAAAGTAGGCATGGTGGAGGTCACTAGTGTGGACGGCAGGAAATCGTTTCTGGATTTCTTCTGGTGAGAGATATTCGTACTCTTGCTTGTGTTTTTTAGTGAATGGAATCGAATCGTCCAATTGAGGGGTTGCTTTTTCATAGCAAAACCATAGAACACCCACGTTGAAGAAAAGTTGCTTACGCCAGCGTTCCTGATTTTCTTTCCACAACTCCAGTGCGCGTACATTGAGATCGAAGTAGAATTCATTCGCTCCATAAGTTGAGCGTATCACCCGAGTTTCATCGCCTGAGCTCGACCTTGAATTTCCTGCACCCCACGCGTCTATCAATGTCACATTGAATCCTTTTCGCAAAAGGTACAGTGCCGACCATCCTCCAAAAGCACCGGCACCAACAACGGTGACCTTATTTCCTTTTGATAGTTTAAATCCGTTTTTACCGATCAGGTTCTTTGATTCGGGCGCAAAAGTATTGGGGTTGGTGGTATTCATTAGGGTAAAATTATCTCTTTATTTCATTCACCAATAACTGCAAGAATTAGACACAAAGTTTCATAAACTGGTATGCATGGTTATTTTCGTTGCTCTAAACAAATTGTGATGGACTGGATGACCTTTGTACATAAAATACCCATCCTGACTACGATCTTGTCAGGGATATTTTTTACCATCCTTTATCGACATTGGAATACTAAGGGAAGGCCTTCTTATCTGATGTGGTGGACGCTGGGTGTATTGTGCTATGGTCTGGGGACGCTTACAGAGAGTATTGTTGGTATTTGGGGATGGAGCGCCCCGGTGTTTAGGTGGTGGTATGTGCTTGGGGCTTTATTGGGTGGATTCCCTTTGGCACAAGGGTCAGTTTACCTTATGTTCAGCAAGCGTACGGCAGACATCATGTGTGGCGTAGTGGTTTTTATCATTGTGGTAGCTTCTGTCCTCGTTTTCCTGTCGCCAATTAACTATGACCTGGTTGAGCCTGGTCGTCTTACCGGGCGTGTATTAGGTTGGAGCAAGTTGAGATTGGTAACGCCAATAGTAAACATGTACGCTTTTGTGTTTTTGGTGGGTGGAGCCTTTTACTCAGCATATAAATACAGTCGGGAGAAAATTTACCGTAATCGTTTTCTAGGCAATCTCTTTATTGCCTTTGGTGGGTTATTGCCGGGGATAGGAGGGTCCTTTACCAAATTCGGCTATACAGAAGTACTATATGTGACAGAACTTCTTGGTATTTCGCTTATTTATCTTGGGTATGTTACAATCAGAAAGGACAGGACCCTGTCGATTTACTCGGTACAGAATACAGCCTAGCTGGCCTTCCTCATATCAGCAATCAGCTTCAGGTCCTTGTCCGTAAAGGCATCATCAGTTCGACCTTTGTCTTGTGAAGAGATAAACGCTTCCAGGCTTGAGTAGAATTGAATCCGATACTTCCATATCAGTTTTGCTCCAATTGCTTCCTTAAATTGCCTTAGTTCCACAGACTTGTCAAGCCAGTACATATCGTGGTCATCCGCTCCGGCAGTCGACCCGATATATCCGGGCATAAAAGGCAGGTCTGTGTTGTCCAGCTTCCTGGACACCTCTTTTTTAAACCCCGGTTGACCGGTTATATAGATGTTATTCCATTCCATTTTTACTTCCT
Organism: Cyclobacteriaceae bacterium; assembly: GCA_035344095.1. Taxonomy (GTDB): domain Bacteria; phylum Bacteroidota; class Bacteroidia; order Cytophagales; family Cyclobacteriaceae; genus ELB16-189. The sequence continues at coordinate 3,447 of DAORAG010000188.1, forward strand.
CCATTCTTTCTTCTGCTCTTTCCGCAAAAACAATTGCTTTGTTTGGCATCATAGATGTTCAACGCAATTTAATCTCCAGTAGCTTTTTTCTTCGTTAAAGATACCACCATTAATACGTTTAGACGAGCCTAAAGATTCAATGCGATGAATCTTTTCCGGTCAGAAAAGGTAAACAAGAGGTGAACAGCCAATTCCGATAGACGAATTTACTTCCGGCTTTCGAATACGCTCTTTGCTGTCAGGATATGTTTTAGGGTAAGCTCTTTTTCTGCCTCTGTGAAGTAGTTCTGTCGACTTGCCGATTCATAAATCTTGTCGATCCATCGGATAAAATAATCGGCATCCTGAGGTGAACGTATGGACATACTGTCTTTTATGACATAGACAGGGTTGGTGGTCGCATAAGGATAAAAATCCTGGATCAACTCATGGTCTGTATCATTCCAGGCGCGTAAGAGCAGCCATCCACTCTGGTCAAGCGTTAACGTTCCCTCCAGATCGGCCGTAGTTTTGTCACCGCTGAGTTTTATGTCTTTTACAACCTTTCCATTTTGGATAATTTCGAGGTGATCCATCGGAATGATTGACCGCATGAAGCCCTTATAGTTAAGTTTTATTTTCTTTCCAGCTACTGTAACCTCGCTTCCGGGTTTTTGGCCGTTGACTTCAAAGTGGAGAATGGCACTGTTGGTAGCAAGCGCATTTCCTGCCTTTAATCCCGCTAACCATGCATCCCTTTTTTGGGAAGGACTTGAAGTTGTGCCGTTTATCTGAACATAGGTTCGGTCCATTCCCACCGGGCCTCTGAGTGACGCATAATTGGACATGGCATCCGTGCCGCCTGCAGCACTAATTCTGAAACCACAGTTGAGCAGCCGGTGCCATACTTCAGCGCTGGGCAAATGATAGCTGAACCCAACGGTTTCGTAATAGTCAATTTTGCCTGTGGCAACATCAACTGGCAGGGCGTTGTGAATATCGTCTTTTGCAGGGTCTGGTATTTCATAGAAGGGATGGACATAACCAACAAGTGCCCCTTGCTGGTGCGCCAGGTCTGCCACGACCGAATTAGAGGGATGGGGACTTGAGATGGCGGTATTGGGATAAGTAGTGTAGCCTGGCATAATGTAATGATCTTTCAACCCGAGTAACCCCATGTGGCCCCAGTAGCTCGTATGGTGTTCTTGCGAATGAATAAGTAAAGCATCATCAGTTGAAGCCGGATCCGGATTCACGGAAAAGTAATCGATGTCCGGTATACGCACTTCTTTGTTCACTATTGTATTGAATACTATGTCAAGATCTTCTGCCCGGGCTTGTTCCAACATTTTCTTGGGTCCGTTTCTATAGAGACCGCCATAATTCATATGAACATGAACATCGGCACTCACCCAATTTCTCCATTCAGGGGGGAATGACAGGCGCTCCATTTTAATGGTCAAGGAGGTTGGATCTGCTGTTACCCCAACAGTTTGTTTCTTAACCGTATACTCCAAGCCTCTCCAAACGGTTACCGTGATGTCTCCTTGTGGTATCGTTACATTTGATTCACCCTCTGTGTGAAAGTAATAGGTCTCGTATTTTTGTTTGGCCCTGTTGAAAGCATCATCACCATGGATCCATGTGTCGAACGGGGCGTAACTTTTTCCATTTGCCGCCTTGACTGAAATACGACCTGCGATCAACTCACCATTTGCATCAACAACTTTTATTGAAATATTTCTGTGAGGATTTAGGTATCTCCTTTCTTTAATTTCAATCTTCTTCTTTTTTCCACTGAGCAGCTCAAAAGTCCAAAGTTCTGTGTTGCCCCCTTCATTTGAGATATAAGCAATGTGCTTACCATTTGGAGACCATCTGGGATTTGTCGCATCAAACTTTCCAAAAGTAAGCGCGAAGGGATCTCCTCCACCTTTAGATGTTGTGGCCCAAAGTTGATGCCATTGTCTGCCAACGAACGACCCGTAGACAATCCTGTGTCCATCTGGTGACCACTCGGGATGTGTGCGCCAGGCTGTTTCTTCCTTTTGAATCAGAATCAATTTGCCGGGTTCGTCAATGTCGACCTTATATATCGAACCGGTTCCGTAGATTTGATCTGGATTGCTGACCATTGCCAATTCGGCTCCATCAGGTGACCATGCCGGGCTCAATTGATGATCATACTCACTATAATAGTAGCGGGGTTGGGATTTCCTTTCAGGTGATAATGGTTTTGCACCAAGCACACTATTTTCAATTTTGCCTGTCCATATCCTGAAATGGCCGGTGTTCTGAGTTGTGACGTATGCAATTGTTTTCCCATCGGGAGCAAATCGAGGGTCGAGGTTGACCGCACCGTTAGTGGTAAGGGCTTTTACTTTTCCAGTTGCAAGATCGAGAAGTTGAAGCTCAAGCGCATCGCCCGTATACCTTGTGAAGATTACCTCGTTTCCGTTGGGGGACCAATCCGGTTGATAGTCATATCCATCGCCATCAGTAAGTTGAGTTGCGATCGCTTCAGTTAGCTTTTGTCGCCACAACGATCCGGCCATGCTGTAAATAACTTCCTCACCACCAGGAGACCAGGTCACGCTGCTTGGGCCTGTGGTCAGTTGGGGGAGGTACATTTCGCGGAAGTAGTAGTCGTGAGGTACATCGATTTGCTTAAGCACTGCCTCGCGCTGGGCCATTGAGAGATATGAAATAAGGCAAAAAGAAAAGC
>DAORAG010000189.1:0-6080 GCA_035344095.1 Cyclobacteriaceae bacterium
ATGGCAAAGAAAGCAAAGAAAGCAGCTAAGAAAAAAGTAGCTAAGAAGAAGGCTACTAAGAAGAAGGCTGCTAAGAAGAAGAAGTAATTAGGTAAGACCTAATTCTCTTGAGCTTATGAAGGGAAGTGATTTAAGATCACTTCCCTTTTTCTTTTTATGGCTATGAAATCCGGGTTTATAAGATTGAAGGAAAGGCCCCGCTATATCATATGGGTTACATTGGATAGTGTGCCTGTGTACTTTTCACATTGCACGCCAAACCTTTTCAGAAAATCAACGCCCTCATCGCTTGACAAGCCCTTGTATTCCGCATAAGACCGCAGATAGATTACTTTTTCAATACCCATACTGAATATTATCCTGGAGCAGGCAAGGCATGGCGACAAGGTAATGTATAGCGTAGCTCCTTCCACAGAGGTCTTGTTCTTGACTGCATACAGGATGGCATTCTGTTCTGCGTGAATAGCCAACGAGCATCCTCCCTTTGAATCCCTAGGGCATCCTGTATCAGGCCACTCCACATCACAGTTGTGTGTACCAGAAGGTGGACCATTATAACCAATGGATATGATCCTCGTATCCTTTGCCAGCACAGCACCAACATGCCTCTTGATGCAGTGGGATCTCTTTGCAAGGTTCACTGCAAGTTCCATATAGATATCGTCAAAGGCAGGTCGGGTCATTTATTGAAGGTTAATTCATTGATGGTCTCGGTAAAATTAAGGATTGGAACCAAAATTGTTATATTGGATCGATAATGAGGTATTGTTTTGTTCTACTCTTATCCATCTGCCTCCTCAATGTGGGGCAATCGCTAGCGCAAGAACAACGCGTCAGTCCGCTAAGCGTGGCCTCGTCCCGTTATAAAGACACTTATATAAAGGTCGTTTACAGCCAACCCCAAAAGAAAGGGCGCCAGCTATTCGGAAAGCTGGTACCCTATAACGAGGTGTGGCGCACGGGAGCTAATGAGGCCACTGAGCTCACCATCACCACTGATATTACCATTGGGGGAACCGAACTGAAAGCAGGAACATATTCTGTTTTCACTATTCCAAGGGAGAACGTATGGACGATAATCATAAATGCTGACCTCGGGCTCTGGGGATCTTATAACTACAATCCCAAACGCGATGTGATCAGATTTGATGTTCCCAGCGAACGGACCGAGGATGTGGCAGAGGCGTTTACCATTCATATAGATCCAAATAACAATAAAGCGGCACTTATACTTCGATGGGACAAAACCAAAGTCTCCATTCCCATTCTTTATCCCGAACCAAAACCAAAACCCTGATTAGTTGCGATGACAAATAGATTGGTGACAATATTTTTTATGGTCATTTCGATAACGGCATGGAGCCAGTCCAATTCTGAGCTTGCGAAAAGGAATGGTTTCAAAGACATCAAACTGGGAATGCCTGTAGATAGCGTACCTGGGGTCAAGTTTGTAAAGGACATTAAAGAGAAAAATGAATATCCGGCCCAACTCTACGAAGTTGATCACGCTGACTATAAAAGTATTGGCGAAGTGAAGGTGAAAGAGGTGGAGGTAAAGGCATATAAGGGTCTCGTGTATGAGATTGGTGTCATCACTCAAAAAGATACTCGCTTAATGAAAGGTATGGAGAAGGCTTATGGTAAACCAAAATACATACTACCCACCGACACTTATAATTGGACAGCAGACAGCCTGAGCCTCACATTCAAAGACTACTCCAAAAGAGAGATAAAACTGACCTATCGCTCCTACCCAGTATTAAAAATGATGCGCGTAGATAAGGGCAAGAAGATTGATGATATCGCGGATGATTTCTAGGCTAGCCTGAATAGGTCACCCTGAAGATCATGCCACCTTTGTCATCAGAAATCAACATTGAACCATCCGGTAAAAGCAGAACATCAACAGGCCTACCCCAGACCTCTTGCGTCTCATGGTCTAGCCAACCTTCAGCAAAGGTTTCGTAGCCAGTTGCCACTCCATTCTCCACCTTCACCAGGCTTACCAGGTGTCCACTCTTCTTTGTACGATTCCACGATCCATGTTCAGCAATAAAAATTTGATTACGGTACTCCTCGGGAAACATAGTACCTGTATAGAATTTTACCCCCAGTGGAGCCACGTGTGCATTGAGGTTTTGTACAGGTTTGATAAAATCAGCACAAGGCCTCTTATCACCAAACTCCGGATCCTTAATAGTACCCCCGTGACAATAAGGGTACCCAAAATGCATTCCAGAAGTGGGAGCTGTATTGAGCTCACAAGGCGGAACATCATCGCCCATCATATCCCGGCCATTGTCTGTAAACCAAAGGTTATTGGTTTCAGGATGCCAGGTAAATCCAACCGTATTGCGAACTCCACTCGCAAACACCTCAAGTCCAGTTCCATCTGGGTTCATTCGGGTGATGCTTGCGTAAATTGGGTCTTCTGATTCGCAAATATTGCAAGGCGCTCCCACCGGCACGTATAACTTTCCGTCAGGCCCAAAAGCAATGTATTTCCATCCATGATGTGTCTCTGTTGGATACTTGTCATATACCACTTCAGGTGCTCCCGGATCAGACAAATGATTCTCGATGTCTTTAAATTTCAAAATCCGACTTACCTCTGCTACATAAAGGTCACCATCCCTAAATGCAACACCATTCGGCATATTCAGGCCAGACGCTATTACCCACTTCTTATCGGCTTTATTGTCGCCATCTGTGTCTCGCACCGCATATACTTTATCCTCACTCCTATTCCCTACGAAAAGAGTTCCTGATGGCGATAATGCCATAGACCTTGCATTCTCCACCTCAGCATAAACTGAAATAGAGAACCCCGGAGGAAGTTTAATTGTATTGAGCGGGAGATTAGCACTGGCATCAGTAATGGCGGGACTTGAGTTATCCTCACCTGGAGCAGTTGTGGTCTCCTTTGCAGGCTGATCGCAACCTAGCAACACTAAACCTATAACAACAGACAGCATTGGCATTGAGTACTTCATAAACGGATTTTCGTTTGGACGCACAATTTACATTTATCACGTGTCTTTAGCAGTAAGCCGGTGATTTTTTACACGGACAAATGATTGTTATTTTTGCCGTGATCTTTGACGGCTAATCATGATTTCAGTTTCAAACATTTCGTACTATATCGGAGGCCGCGCGCTTTATGAAAACGCTTCCATGTTCGTAAAGCCTGACGATAAGATCGGACTGATCGGCCTAAATGGAACCGGGAAATCCACCTTATTGAAGATCATCAATGGCGAATACAGCCTGGATCAGGGAACGATCAGTATGGGAAAAGAATGCACGATCGGCTTCCTTAACCAGGACCTGCTTTCCTACCAGACAGATGACGTAATCCTCACAGTCGCCATGGAGGCTTTTAAAGAAGCGGTAGACACTCAACGACAGATTGAAAAGATTCTTCATGATCTGGAACACAACTACAACGATAAACTGGTTGAAAAACTGACGAAGCTCCAGGAAAAATTTGAACAACTGGATGGGTATACAATGCAGTCAAAGGCAGAGGAAGTGCTGGAAGGAATTGGGTTCTCCACAGCAGACCTTCATCGGCCACTGAAAGAGTTTTCTGGCGGGTGGAGAATGCGTGTTATGCTAGCCAAACTACTTTTGGAAAAACCATCTCTCCTCATGCTGGATGAACCCACCAACCACCTTGACCTGCCTTCCATCGAATGGGTTGAAAACTATCTCAGAAACTATCCAGGCGCGGTGATGGTAGTATCTCACGACCGACAGTTTTTAAATAATGTCATCAAGAAAACGGTCGAAGTTACCAACCAGCAATTGGTGACCTACGAAGGCAACTATAGTTTTTACCTGAAGGAAAAGGAAATGCGCGAGCAGATCCAGCAAAATGCTTACGAGAATCAGCAGCAAAAAATCAGACAAACTGAGCGATTCATTGAAAGGTTCCGCGCTAAGTCGTCAAAGGCGCGCCAGGTACAGTCAAGGGTAAAGGCGCTGGAAAGAATGGACATGGTAGACGAAGTAATTAATGACACTGCTGCCATCAATTTCAAGTTCTCCTTTAATCAGCCCTCCGGTCGCCATGTGATCAATCTAAAGGAAGTGTCAAAGTCCTATGGTGAATTAAACATCCTGAAGAAAACTACTGCCGGCATCGAACGAGGAGACAAAATTGCCCTTATAGGTGCAAACGGAAAAGGTAAGTCAACACTTCTCCGCATTATTGCGGGCACTGAGCCCATTGAGGGTGATCGCCAAATAGGATACAACGTCAATACGGGATTCTATGCACAGCATCAATTGGAGGCATTGAATGTTGAAAACGAAATTCTCGAAGAGCTGAAACAGGCTGGTAGCGGCAAGACAGAGCAAGAACTCAGAGGCGTGTTGGGCTGCTTCTTGTTTTCTGATGAAGACGTATTCAAAAAGATAAAAGTGCTATCTGGTGGTGAGAAGTCTCGGGTCGCTCTGGCCAAAACGTTGATATCCGAAGCCAACTTTCTTTTGTTGGACGAACCTACCAACCATCTTGACTTCATTTCAGAAAACATTCTGATCCAGGCATTACAGCAATACAAGGGCAGTTTCATTGTAGTATCTCACAATAGACACTTTATCAGTCAAATCGCCAATAAGATTTGGTATATCGACAACAAAGAGATAAAAGAGTATCCAGGGACATATGAAGAGTATGACTATTGGAGAAAAAATATTGCCGCACCTGTCACTGAAGTTTCTCAAAAGAAAGAACCCCCCAAACCCAAACCGAAGCCGACACAAAATGATGATACTCAGCGTCAGCTCAGGTCCCTTAATCAAAAATTAAAGGTAGTAGAAGACAAAATCGACAAGCTCGAACACAAGAAAAGCGAGTTGGAATCTGAAATGGCAAGGCCTGAGGTATTTGAACATTTCGAGAAATTGAAGGAAGTACAATCCGAATTCGAGGCCAACGAAAAAGAGCTAAGCAAGTTAACGGGGGAATGGGAGTTGATTGCCGCAGAGATTGATGCGCTAAGCTAAGCGCTAATTAAAAATATACTTAAACTTCATACCAACCTCCAGTACAAAGGGATTATATGCCAGCGTGGCATCATCTTTTAGGATGGAGTTGAATGTGTAACGAAGACCAGGTGTGATTGCAAGACGGTAGCTGTTGCCAATCTTGTGACTAAGTTCTAATCCAGCAAGTCCAGTAAAGTTGATGTTACGATAAGGCGAGTCCTCTCCTGCCGATTGTGTAAACTTCTCACTTTGACCTGACCTGTCAGTCAAGGTGTTCTTAATGAACATATCTGTCGCTACGCCAGTATTGACCTGAAGCCCGAATTTTCTTTCAATAATTCGATAGCCGATCTGCAAAGGCACTGACACGTACTCATTACTGCTTCTCACTTCATAAGGGGACACATAGGCTACATTTTGACCAGGTGCTGCATATTCCGCCACAGAGGCACTCAGCTTGTTATTCGAAGCCAGATTAGAGTAGTTGGAAGTATAGTCGATCCGCTGAATGAGATATGCAAAGCCGGTTTGCAAAACCACTCGTTTGGTAAGCATTGTTCCTATTTGCGCTCCTACGGAATAAGCAGAGCCAACAGATTCTTGCGAACTTTGCGGTCGCTGACTACTCAGGTTACCAGGATCATCCACCAAAAATGCCACTGACCCGGTTGTTTGCACACTCCCGGGGTCGTAACTACCACCCCCCACTCCGATTGACGCCCAAAGCGATTCAGATTTGCTCGACTTTTTATTCGAAGTCATGAAATAAGATGGCATCGCTGGCAATCGTCTCGGAAAATTCGGCTGATAAAACTCCTTTGACTTGATCTGAGCATCAGGGCTGGGTATGGTTGGCAAAGAGAAGTTGCGGGCAATTCTTTTCGCGTTGGTCAACCTGCTACTCTCTTCCTTCTCCATCACCAGGTTTGAATAAGCGGCAAGCGATGCATTCGACACCCTAGCCATTTGACTTGAGGGCCGTGTTGAAGAACTACCAGCAGTGGCCAGACCACTAGTCAACTCGGAATCATTTTCATTGGATTGAGTTTTGGGGTCAATTTGAGTTTCAACATCTGTTTTATTGT
>DAORAG010000190.1:0-6029 GCA_035344095.1 Cyclobacteriaceae bacterium
CTGATCGTTGTTCCCAATTTAACCAGAGTGTCTGCCGGTCCTTTTCGATATATCGCACGGTACCCCGGATACCTGTGGGTTGAGAAAAATTGGTGATCCCTTTTATGAAGGTGTCCAGAGGATGAGGTTCCGTTTCGAGCTGTGCCTGAGCGATGCCAACCGTCAATCCCAGGCACGCGGCAAAGCTTAAGGGAAGGAGCCTTGCAAATGGTAAAAACCGTCGTGTCGTCATGGGTAACCTCACAGGTGAGAGGAAGAATGACATCTCCGACTGTTTAATTTAATCATAAGCAGAGACGATTCACAAATGCCGGGATATTTCTGGCTGCCTCGAGCTAGACCCAGAATTCTTCGAGCGCGACGAAGGCGGATTTAGGGTAGAGCAAATTTAAGAGGCCATTAAGTTTGGGCAAACTGGAGGCTCCATGCTTGCATCCAGAGAGGATCTTTTTTTTTCTCGTCAGGCGCGAAAACGTGAATCCAGCGGTAAGATCTTGTCCGATAAATGCTGAGGGGCAACGAGCAACACGCGACCTAAAGACAGTGTCATCCTGAGTGAAACGAAGGATCTCGCCAAGCCGTGGCATCGTCAACCTGGGCACAGATCCTTCGCGGGGCCTCAGGACAATCAAAAAAGATTCTAGAATGTAGTGGCATGACTATTTCGGCTTTGACGACGATCTCGTATGGGCCGTGATCAAAACCAAGATTCCAGAGCTCCGCCTTAACGGAAGTCGAGTATGTCCCTATTGTGGCGTGAGTAACTCCGTCAAATCCGATTCACCAAAATTGAGGTTTCAAATGAAAAAACTGTCAAGGGAATGATGTGGCGGTAAATCTTTCAGGAGTCGCAATTTTCAACCCATACTTATCCGCAATTCGTTTTGATGGTCCCTCTCCAGCAAGACCCTTATCCGAGGTAACAAAAACATCGGCTTTTGCCAAAAGGGCATCAATATAGGCACCACGATCCCGAAGGTCGGCTCCAGACTTGGCCAGTTTCACCAAGTCCTTTTGAATCTCCTCGTTTCCTTTTGTATTCCCCCAGGTTCCAGCAAGCTGACTCCATGTTCCAACTTGCTCATTCCAAGAGCCAATTGGGAAATGCGGAAGGAGAGGAAGAGATTTTGCCAGAACTAGTGCTTCATCTGGTTTTTTTTCAAGCTCCTGGAGATTATGAAGACTTATGAAAAGAGTGATTTTGCCTGCATTGCTGGCCTTAAAAATTATTCGCAACGACTCATAAACTCGGCTTTGCTGATTTACTGTATCAATAAAACAATTGGAATCAAGCACTATCTTCATGGGTCAATCTTTTACTATGATAGATTGAGCAATTTGGTAAAGCATTCTTGAGAATGGCAATTCCAGCCTCGGTGACAGAGGTAAGATAGAGATACAAATACTTAAGATTCTTCAATTTTACTAGATATTCCAGGCCTGCATTACTAACTTCCGTATCTGTAAGTTCCAAAGATCGTAAGCTGTCCATTTTTAAAAGATGGGGAAGGCCTGCATCACTGATTTTAATCCCAACAAGCGATAATTCTTCCAGATTTGTCAGCTGGCTAAGACTGAAAAGCCCAGCATCATTTATCGTATTTGTCAGCTGATTAAGCTTGATCAACTTTTCATCACTCCCTGGAAAAGGAGCGATTACATTACTAATCCAGAATTTTTGAAGCGAAGGCAATTTTTTAAGGGATTTCAAGCCATGGTTTGAAACTCGAGCGTTAGTAATCGTTAAATCTTGCAACGAAGAAAGCAAATGAAGATGGTCGAGCCCTTCATCACCCATCAACGAACCGTAGACGGATAACTTCTCTAGTGATTTAAGTACTTGCAATTTCAGAAACCCGCTTTCAGTAATTGCATAACAACACACGAGTGACAAATTTCGAAGTTTTGTTAATCGGCTAACATGTATCAGTTCAAAGTCATTTACCTGGCCGTGATTAATCATCAAACTGTCTAGGTCGTTTGGTTTCAATTGCGATATGGGAGAAAGACAATATGGATAGTCCCATGTTATATATAATTCAATGTATTTTCCTTCAGGAATTGATATCTCACCCTGAGCTTCTAGTTCTTGCACCAACATCTTCCTGTATGCTGGATGGGGATCTTCATCATAAATAAACAATTTGCCGATTGAATAATCTCTCGGAAAATTAATAGTGCAAGTTTTCTTCTTAAGATTCCCTAAAAGTCCAAGACCTCTGTGATATAAATTGGACTTGTCCGTTGATAACTCACGCTTTCCTGATGGAACAAGACCTTCCTGGTCAGACTCTAAATTGTCTTTCACGATTTGCCTCTTTTAATGCAGACTAACAAGATGCCCTTTGGCGTCAACAATTTGCTCATTCAAGCGCGATGCCATTTCGGCCAGCAAGTCTCGCCCATCGACTTCTGCCTCTTCCACTTCTTTTTTCAATCGAAACAGATCCGACAACTGGAGTTGAGCTATGGTGGTGTCAAGTGTCAGCATCCGTTCTTCAACCTGTGATATTTTACGAATAACACGGATGAGTTCTGCTCCGACTCCATCCCCTTTGATAGCTTCTGGGCTGCTTTCCCATTTGTGCAGAATTTCTCGTAAATGAATCTCGTCACCTGCCTCATAGGCTTGGTTTGCTTCGGCCATGAAGCGCTGTCGACCCATGCGATCGTTCTCATCGGTTGCCAAATCAGGGTGGATACATTTGGCAATTTCTCTATGCAATTTTTTCAATGCGTCGGAGGGCTTGAATCTATCTGCGTGTATTGATTGTTCCTGAACAATCTTTGACGCATGCGCTGATTCATTGGCTCGGGCGCGAGTTTGGTACGCGCACTCTTGCGCCTGAGGGTTTTTAAGAGATGCCCGAGACAACGCCTCTGCAATTTGCGCCTCGATTTCGTCAAGTTCGGCATAGCGTATACCAACAATTCGTAAATATCGTCGCTCAAAGGCATTCAATTCCGCCTGAAGTGTGGCCAAGTCCAACTCTCGTTGAGCAAGCAATGATTGAAGGCTCAACAACTCTTCCCGTTTTTGGGACAATTCTCGCTCTTCAGGAGCCTTTCGCCTGGCAATATCCGCAGTCATGTCAGAGAATGAGCCTTTCTGACAAAAAGCGGTATATGTATTTCCCAGAAGCGTCGCCAAAACCGTCCGTTTCCTGAGGGAAGATACGTGGCTGAAAGAAGCGGCTGATTAGACTCTTCAAATATCTCGCCCTGTACACAGGGAAAGCCTCTTTTTTGAAATGAGTGCGCAAACTTTGAATTGGGAAAGAGCATAGAAATTGATGTGGATGCAGGCTTACCAAGAGCCAGAATCGCGGAGGGCTGAAAAAATGCAATTTGCTGTTGGAGATGAGTATTCACCGGATGATCCAACAAAAACCTCAGCTCTTCAACTCGGATATTGCCGATACTGCTTAGAAGTGGACGGGGGAAAGATTGCAGCAGAAAGTAACCTGAATCGCAGAATGATTTGAGACCGCGATTTGATCCAGAGGGAGACAATTTGAGCAGGGGAAGGAGCTTCTCCCGCAAGTCATCCTGTTTCACTTGTAGAGGTTGAATAGACCAAAAACCGCCATCTATTGGAGGGGCTTCTGAAATGAATAGGATGGCTTTTCGCCCCGGTTGAGGGAGAGTTGGCCAATTTCCTTTGAATGCGGCAAACACAGTTCCCTCGATACGCTGACACGTACGGCAGCTACGAATAGATTCTTGAATCTCTTGCCAAGGTGTCATTGCTTGAGCAAATAGAAGCTAATACAAATTTGGAGGCGGCCCCGATCTCGTTTTGACCTATTTTGCCATAGTCGCCGCTTAAGAATCACCGTAAGCCTGGCGGGGGTATGAGTCTTGTTCCAAATAGGCCATTTTGATGTGGCTAAGATAATCCTTCGGGGGTTCTTTCCGTTTCGCGTTGGCATCCACATGTAAAAGTTTAGCAACATTGAAGCCAAATATCTTGGCGTTGTGTGCGTTGGTAGCATCGGATACCGACGCTATGACTGCTCTTGCGTGGATTTCATGGCATTGCGGTCGCGGCTCGATGATACACATCTTTTCCTGGACCGAATGCCACAATCTCGACGAGGCTCCCTTGATGCGTAAGATTTTCCGCGATCAGATCACTTGAAAACTTCTCAGTCCGGCTAGTTCGTTTTTCAGGGGTTTGGGTTGCTAAGGGTCTTTGGCCAAGGCGTGGAAGGCAAACTCGACTTTACGCTTCAATGGCGGAGGCAGATGAATGAGGAGTTCCCGCACGGTCTGGGCCATGTCCAGGCGAAACCGCTTCATTGCTTTGTCTTTGAAGAATGGAGTGGCTCGCCAAAGGCCTCTTCGAATGAAACACGGTGGCCTTTTTCGAGTTGTGCGAGACCCTGTTTGATTTCTTGCATGAGGGCAGGGTTGCGTAGGATCTCGCGGGTTTCCTGCCAACTTTCAAACTCATCTGCGCTGAGGAGTACGGCCGCAGGACGACCCTTGTGATCACCAGCTCTTCTTCCGTTCACTCAACCGCGGCGACTAATTCACTTAATCGGACTTTGGCCTCCGAGAGTGTTAAGGTTTCGCCATGTGTTTCCCTTCCATAGAAGACTAGAATTCAGACTAGATCATTTTGTAGCGAGCGAAGCTCAGTAGCGAAGAGGGCTGTGTTCACGCACGGGTTAGGGCGCGACTTGCATTGATGCCAACACCAGCCCAGGGTTTAATCTTCGCCAGTTTAGGGCCCAAAGTCCGTTCTGCGACTTCCGTGTCATGTGCTGCTTGAGCACGCAGCCAGTAACCGTTAGAAAGGCCGAAGAACCGGCAAAGGCGCAGGTCGGTGTCAGCAGTGATGGAACGTTTGCCTGCCGCGATGTCCCCAATACGCTGCGCCGGGACTCCGATTTCTTTTGCCAGCCGGTACTGGCTGATCCCCATCGGCCTGAGAAATTCTTCCAGCAATAATTCGCCTGGGGTGATGGGCTTGAGTTTACGCATCGTCATCCTCCATCAGTGATAGTCCACGATTTCAACGTTTTCAGCACCTGCATCCGTCCAATGGAAACATACGCGGAACTGATCATTTACACGAATACTATGCTGCCCCGCACGATCGCCTTTCAACGCTGCCAACCGATTTCCGGGCGGCACTCGAAGATCGTCCAATCGGTCCGCGATCTCCAATTGCCGAAGCTTGCGACGCGCGACAGCCTCAATATTCACGAATCGCTTGACCCGTTCCCCTTTCGAAAGAGCTTGCGTGTCGGCACACTTGAATGTCTTGATCACGGGCCATATAGTAACGCATTGCGTTATTAACGTCAAGAATGATTAGATGGCAGGCGTGATAAGTCATTTGCGAACGCCTTGGCCGCTGCATTTGACATTGCACCGCCACAGACCAGGTGTTCAATTTTGAAGGAGAGATCTTTGTGGCCCAGCGCAAGTGGACCGGGTAGGCCGTGGCCGTGTTTCAGGCGGCCGTTTTTGTGAGATCGCGTGCCTTTGTCATGGTGAAGTAAGACGCGGTGATTGGACCAACCTCGGTGTTGCTGTTAGGAAGATGTAGGGCGGGCAGATTGTAGTAAATGTCTTGATTAGCGCTATGCCGAATCAGAACAGATCCCAAGTTCTCGATTGTATCGATAAGATCCTTTCGCTTCACCCGACTTCGATTTCTTCAACCTTCTTGATGCTGGGAAGATCAGCCTTGCTGAATTCTCTGTATAAATCCAAAAGGTGCATTTTGAGATCTTCAAGATTTTCCCCTTGGGTCCAATGCTCCGGATAATCATTCAGATACCCGAGATAGTTTCCGTCTGATTCTTTCCAATAGGTGAATTTTTGTTTCATGTAGCTTTCTCCGGCTTTGGTTTCAAACACTGGGATTCCGCAAGCGATTTATTCATGATACCAGGGTGGATAATTTATTCAAAGAAGGGTTAACCCATCAGTTACTGATCAGGTCACTAAATTGTTCGTATCAATATGAGACGCCGACATTCAGATACTATTCGACCGTTCCATCCTTTTCCGTC
>DAORAG010000191.1:0-5973 GCA_035344095.1 Cyclobacteriaceae bacterium
CGGTTTGTTGAGGTGGATGGTCAGCCGGTTACCTTCCATGACGAAGTTTTTGCCATTGTTAAATCTGGTGCCAGGGATTCCATCTCGTTCAAAGTAAAACGAGGTGATGAGATACTTTCCTTCAAAGAAAGTTTCAAAGGATACAGTGCGATTGGCTTTATGGCCAAAGGTTTAGATAAAAACCAATTGGCCTACATCAACTATGGTTTTGGTGAGTCGATTGGCTTGGGTACAGAGCGCGCTTTTGGCGTAATCTTTCTTCAGCTAAAAGCATTCAAGAAAATATTTTCTGGAGATATCTCTTTTCAGAAATCTTTGTCTGGACCGATTGGTATGGCGCAGGCGTTTGGAACAGAGTGGGATTGGGAACGCTTCTGGCGAATGACGGGATTGTTGTCGATGGTTCTGGCCTTCATGAACCTGTTACCGATACCAGCACTAGATGGAGGATACGTGGTGTTCCTTTTATATGAAATGATCAGCGGAAGAGAACCTTCAGAGAAATTTTTCGAAACTGCACTTAAGATCGGAATGGCGTTGCTTCTGGTGTTGATGGTGTTCGTGTTCTACAACGATATCGCCAAGCTATTTACCGGGGGCTAATTTCTGAAGATTTCAAATTCAACTCTACGGTTGAGTTGCCGATCTTTGTCGGTTACCTCCTCAACTATTGGCTTTGAGCTTCCGTAACCAATAGCTTCTACCCGACTTGTATCAATTCCAAATTCTTCGGTCAGGTAGCGTTTAATTGCGTCTGCGCGGTCCTGCGAGAGTTTCAGGTTTGCCTCTTCGCGACCAGCAGAATCGGTGTGGCCGGAGATTCTCAAATTCAAATTTGGATGATCGATCAGGAAGTTCGCCACCTTATCCAGGTCACGATGCATGCTCTCAAGGATGTTGGCTTTTCCGTTTTCAAATTCGAGCGATTCAAATTCAATTTTACTTTCAATAGGATCTGCTTCTCTGTCCATCCGCATCTCCCCGTCCAGGAAAAACAGTTCTTCAATTCTGAAAAAGTCATCGCCTTGAATGATGAGAAGATAGTTGCGCCTGTTAATCAACTCAAAATCAAAAGTCCCGTCTTCGCGCAGATATTTTGGTGCGACTTCCACACCCTCATCCAGATCTATAATCGAAACGATACCCTTCAGCGGCTGACCTGTGTGACTGTTTTTCAGTGACCCCTTTAATGCAACGATAGCCTCGGGCTGTGCCTCCATGGGCACCGGAAATGAATATAAATCCAGATTAGCGAGGTCCTCCTCTGAGGACTTTGCGTAGTAAAGGTTTTTTGACTCCGAGTCAATGGTAAAATAGTATTCACTTCCTGGTCCATTCACCAGCGGTCCTATGTTCTTTGGATCAGACCAGTAGTTGGCTCGGTAATAAGACTTGTAAATATCAAATTCACCGAAGTTCAAAGGTTGTCCATTTGAACTGAAGTAGAGCACGTTGAACTTGTGATGAAAAAACGGACTTACTTCACTATTGCGTGTGTTCACAATGGGGCCAGCATTTTTTGCTTGCGTCCAATTGCCTTTGGCATCCTTTGTGGAGAAATAAATATCAGAAAGCCCAAAGCCACCAACGCGGTTGGAAGCAAAATACAATGTATCGCCAGTGTGAGTGAGGCTGGGGTGAGAGTCCCATCCTGTGCTGTTTACTGTTGGCCCGAGATTTTTTGCCGCACTCCACACGCTGTCGACACCGAGCTCGCTTACATAAAGGTCACAGTTGCCGAGAGAGCCTGGAGCATTGCATCGTGAAAAGATGAGGTACTTGCCGTCTTTACTTAGACATGCCGAACCCTCGTTGTAGCTGGTATTGATGGTTGAAAACTCGTGAGCCTTCCCCCAATAGCCTCCGGGTTCGGTAAGGCTGAAGAACAAATCCTCATTAACTACTCTTTCGCCTGCTACATAGCGAACGTTTCTTTTTGAAGTGAACAGCAGGATGTCATCAACATTTCCTATCGTAGGACCGTAGTCTTCTTTCAAAGAATTAATATCGTCACCCATGTTGATGAGGACCGATTGTGGAGGTTGCAGCGTGTCCACCTCTCTGCGCAGAGCGACCAATTCATAATAGTAATCCAGGGGGACATAGTATTGTTTTTTATCAGTCTCGATAGAATCATAGACATGAAATAGTTCCTCGATATTGATGCCTTGTTGATGGTGTTTCAAAATGAGTTTGTACAGCAATATCGATTCACCGGCCGGCCCATGAGTTTCTGATAGCTTAGCCAACCGCCATAGCATGGGTGCATTTTTACTGAAATTTTCTATTCCGAATTTGCGGACATAGGTCTTTAGTGCCAGGTATAATTTGTCTTCCAGGCCCGCATTGTCGTAGCGCTGGATTTCTTCAAGTTCTTTTCCGTTTTGATAAAATCGAGACTTTTGGAGATTAGGGAAGTCGAATATGTCAGACTGGCTGAATGTGGTAATTGAGTCTTCCAGGGTCACAACACCAGCACTTTTCAGCTTTTTTTGCCGTTTTTGTGCCAGTCCTTTCGTACATATCAGTAGATGAAGCAGGCAAATGGCTATCAGGGACGTCTTTTTCACTAAGTCTATAAACGGTGCTAAGTCTACTTAAATCATAAGTTTAAGCAATTTTCAATCATAATTAAGCCTTTGGCATTGTGATTGACCAATATAGAACACATATTAAAAATTGATTTTCTGCGCATTTAAGGTGCCAATTTGGCACATTTTTCCCATATGTTTAAGTCACTAGAAATAGCTCCAATTGTCCAGGATGACTCGGAAGAGTTGATCCAAATGATCAACCCTGAGCAGGAGTCGGATCTCAAGCCAGAAGATATTCCTGAAGAAATCTCAATACTCCCGATTAAGAATACTGTTCTTTTTCCCGGTGTTGTGATACCCATTACGGTGACCCGTCAAAAATCAATTCGATTAATCAAAAAAGCTTATCAGGGTAATCGGATTGTGGGTGTGATTGCTCAAAAAACAAAAAATACGGAGGAGCCGACAGCGGAGGACCTTTATCGGTTTGGAACAGTAGCGCGAATCATCAAGATGTTAGTGCTACCCGATGGAAACACAACAATTATCATTCAGGGAAAGAATCGATTCGCTGTTCGCGAATTTCTAAATGAGGATCCTTACCTCACAGCCAGAATCGAACTCAAGTCGGACCAAAAAGAAGATTTGAAGTCACACGAGGTGAAAGCACTGGTGCAATCTCTGAAAGATGCAGCCTCAAAAATTTTAAAACTCAATCCTGAAATTCCTCAAGAGGCTCAGGTGGCACTGGATAATATTCATAGCACCTCATTTTTGATTCACTTCCTTAGTTCAAACCTGAACGTAGAGGTAACCGACAAGCAGAAGATACTGGAGACAAGCAGGATCATTGACAGGGGTACCCTGTTGTTGAAATACATGTTGAAAGAAATCCAAATGCTGGAGATTAAGTATGAGATTCAAAAGAAGGTTCATACTGATATCGATCAGCAGCAACGTGATTACTTTCTGCGCCAGCAAATCAAGGTGTTGCAGGATGAGCTTGGTTTCGATGGACCGGATAAAGAGATCGAGCGACTTCGCGCACTTGGCAAAGAAAAGAAGTGGTCGAAAGAGGTGGCAGAACACTTCAACAAAGAACTCGACAAACTGCAGCGTATCAATCCACAGGCAGCGGAGTTCCCCGTGGCGATGAACTATGTGGAGTTCATGCTTGATCTGCCTTGGAATGAAGGCACAGAAGATGATTTTGACTTGAAGAGGGCAAAGCGAATTCTCGATAAAGATCATTTTGGATTAACAAAGGTCAAGAACAGGATTTTGGAGTACCTGGCCGTGCTGAAATTGAAGCAAGACATGAAGGGTCCAATACTTTGCCTTCATGGCCCTCCCGGTGTTGGTAAGACCTCGCTGGGTAAATCAATTGCAAAGTCCTTGCAGCGGAAATACACGCGCATGTCGTTGGGTGGAGTGCATGATGAGGCAGAGATACGTGGGCACCGTAAAACCTATGTTGGCGCGATGCCCGGAAAGATTTTGCAAAATATAAAGAAGTCGAAGTCGTCTAATCCGGTTTTCATTTTAGATGAGATTGATAAGGTGCGTTCCGACTTCAGAGGTGATCCTTCATCTGCATTACTTGAGGTTCTCGATCCAGAGCAAAACAGCACCTTTGCAGACAACTACCTTGAAGTAGAGTATGATCTTTCGAAGGTTTTATTTATTGCAACTGCCAATTCGCTCGAGACAATACATCCTGCGTTGAGAGACAGGATGGAGGTTATCGATATCTCTGGCTACACTGTGGAGGAGAAGGAGCAAATCGCGAAACGACATCTTGTGCCCAAGCAAATGGAAGAGCATGGATTGAAGGGCCATAAGATAAAGTTTGAACTTCCTGCTATTCGAAAAATAATTGAGAGCTACACCCGAGAGTCCGGAGTTCGTAATCTTGAGCGCAGAATAGGATCTGTGGTGAGGCATGTAGCCAAGTCCGTAGCGATGGAAGAAGAAGTGCCCAAGTCGATCACTCCCGAGTTTGTTGTTAAGGTGTTGGGAGCAGAGATCTTTGACGATGAACTCTATCAGGATAACAAAACTGCAGGAGTGGTGACAGGTCTTGCCTGGACACAGGTAGGGGGTGATATCCTTTTCGTTGAGTCAAGTTTAAGCAAAGGCAAGGGTGTGCTCACGTTGTCTGGACAGTTGGGAGAAGTAATGAAAGAATCTGCCGTAGCGGCATTATCTTATCTCAAGTCACGTGCAGTGGATCTCAAAATTGATCATCGGGCTTTTCAGCAGTACGACTTACATGTGCACGTGCCTGCCGGAGCCATCCCCAAAGATGGTCCTTCTGCCGGCATCACCATGTTGACTTCACTGGCTTCGATTTTTACACAAAGGAAAGTGAAATCAAAGCTTGCTATGACCGGAGAGATTACGCTGAGAGGAAAGGTACTACCTGTGGGAGGTATCAAGGAAAAGATACTGGCAGCCAAAAGAAGTGGTATCAAAGAGATTATTTTGAGTGCGAAGAACAAAAGGGATATCAACGAGATAGAGAAAAACTATGTCAGAGGTTTGAAATTTCATTTTGTTGATACTGTGGATGAGGTATTAAAGATCGCGTTAATGAAGGATAAGGTAGACAACCCTCTTCACTTTGAGTTCACCGAAGCCAGGCAAAGTTAGTTTTCGAATTGCTTCCTTATTAATTTGCTCTGAATGAGGAGGGCTTTTATCTGTATTTTTTTGGTTGGAACACTATGGTGTTACGAAAGCAAGGGACAGTCAGCCACCACCTCATTTCCTACGCTATCGTTACCGGTAAGTGCTGAGATATCAGGAGTGAGCGGGATGAATGTTTCCGACTATAGATTGTCTGTTGCGCAGTTTCAGAATAATCCCTCGCTTTCAGTGGATAGTCTTGATGGCAGTTTGTCAGTCAGTCGCCTGTTTTATTTTGCCGGAGTCGGCCTTAGCAGTTTTGCTTTTCAAAATAATTTTGGGTCGATCGGGTCATTATCATTTGGAGTGAGTCACCTCAGTCTCGGAGATGTTGACGGTTACGATTTGTTTGGCACACCCACAGGATCTTTTGATTCCGGGGAAACAGTTCTGGCAGTTGGTAAGTCGCATCAAGTCAGTCAATTTAGATTCGGTGTCAGTTTGAAAGGCGCCTTTTCCAATCTGGCTGGCTATCGGGCAAGCAGCATGTCACTTGATTTAGGCGGAGTGTTTATTCATCCTCAAAAGGATTTTTCGGTAGGTCTGGTAATAAAGAATGTTGGTATTGTAACCAAAGAGTTTTCGCCAACGAGTTCGAGTTCAATTCCTTTTGATGTACAAGCAGGACTTACGTACAAGCCTGAACATATGCCACTGCGGTTTTCAGCAACTGTCTATCATCTTACCGAATACAACAGTCCATATGAGGTTGATGTTGCCGATCCTCCCGGAACGTTGGATAAACTACTTA
>DAORAG010000192.1:0-5913 GCA_035344095.1 Cyclobacteriaceae bacterium
TTTTTGACGTTGAAATAATTTTTCCAATAACCTTCAGAATACTTTCAATATCAGTTAGCAGCTTATCTGGCTTAGGATAGCTCTTGGCAAAATGACACAACTCAAGCCAATATTCTGTTTCCTCAGCTTCCTTGCTAGCAATCTTCAGTTTGTGAATAAAATCGGCTTTACTTTCAGCATTTTGCGCCTCTTTAACATTTGCACCAATTGAACAGCCTGATCTCAATACTTGATCAGCAACAGCAAATTTTCTCTTACTCTGAAGCAGCTCAGAGAAAGAGATGATGTCTAAGGCAAACTGAAACGACAATTTCATTATCAGATTATTGTTGTAATTTCTCATCGGTAATTAGCAATCAATCATCAGTAATCAATTGGCAAACATTTTTAACATCCGGGTCAGTACTTCTTTATCATCAAAAGGGTATTTCACTCCTTTTATCTCCTGGTAAGTCTCGTGACCTTTACCTGCTACCAGCACGATGTCGTTTTCTTTCGCCATCATGCACGCTGTTTTTATCGCCTCCTCTCTGTCAACAATCACCAATGTCTTTTTAGCTTCGGTTGGTCCAACCCCTTTTTGCATTTCGCGAATGATCTCCATAGGATCTTCACTACGTGGATTGTCGGCAGTGAATATTGCCTTATCACTGTATTTGCAGGCGATGGCTGCCATCAGCGGTCTTTTCATTTTGTCACGATCGCCACCACAGCCCACTACTGAAATAACTTGCTCTTGTCCGGTTCGAAAGAGTGAAATCGTTTCGAGTACGTTTTTTAAAGCATCTGGCGTGTGTGAATAGTCAACAATCGCGGTGAACTTGGATCCAGGCAAGATCAATTCAAATCTTCCAGCCGCGCCTGTCAAAGCAGATAAGCGCATCAACACACTTTCGGAATCCTCGCCCAACAACATAGCTGTCGCATAGACTGAGATGAGATTATAGGCATTGAAATCACCGATCAACTTGAACCATACGTTCCGATTGTCTATCTCCAATTCCAATCCTTCGAGAGAATTGGTAATAATCTTGGCTTTGAAGTCGGCCATTTTCTTGAGTCCAAAAGTTCTCTTTGCAGCTTTTGTATTCTGCAGCATCACCATACCACGCTTGTCGTCTACATTCACCAATGCAAATGCTTCGGACGATAGCCCATCGAAAAAACCTTTTTTGGCTTTGATGTAGCTTTCGAACGTGTGGTGATAGTCGAGGTGATCATGTGTTATGTTTGTGAAAACACCTCCAACGAAGTCAAGGCCTTCAATTCGTCCCTGATCAACGGCATGCGAACTCACTTCCATAAAACAGTGAGTGCATTTCGCTTCCACCATTTTAATCAACAGCTCATTAATCTGAATTGCATCTGGAGTAGTATGTGTCGAAACAATCACCTCATCTTTAATCCTGTTTTCAACAGTGGACAAAAGCCCCGTAGGATGTCCTAATGACGTAAACAGTTTATAAAGAAGTGTCGCCACCGTTGTCTTTCCGTTGGTTCCGGTTACACCAACCAACTTCAACTTTGACGATGGGTTATTGTAAAAATTGGCAGCGGCTACTCCCAGTGCTCTGGCGCTGTTCTTCACCGTCACATAGGTGACGTTCGGGCTCAGTGAGTCCGGAAGTTTTTCGGATATTACAGCGATTGCACCGTTTTTAATTGCAGTACTGATAAAGGCATGACCATCTGATTGAGTCCCTTTTACCGCAACAAACAGAAAGTCTTTTTTTACCTGCCTCGAATCAAAAGACACTCCGGCAACTCCAATGTTCATATCACCAGACGCAGACGTGATGTTCACCCTATACAATATGTCTTTTAACTCACGCATCAACTCAACCGTATGTATATCTTATTACCCTTCGACACCCTTGTTCCCGGATTAATGGATTGTTCCACCACCCGACCTTTACCTTGGTGTTCCACCCTCAGGCCCGATTTCTCCAACAAGAAAAGGGCATCTCGAAAAGTCATCCCTTTCACATTGGGCACCTGATCTTTGCCTGGCGTGTTGTTATTCCACAACACAGAGTTGCCATTGCGAGCAGCCCTGATCCACTCATCCTCAGTGCTGGAGTGGTTTGAAACTCCTAACTCATTGCAGAGCATTGTAAGCTCATCCTGCATGCCTGCCTGAATCACCGGGAATACCCCGGGCTCTAATACTTTTCTCTTCTCCATTGCCAGGTGAAGATTGATGTCTCTTGAATAAATATTGTCGGCTATCTCTTTGAATACCGGACCCGCCACATTGTTTCCATACTGTTGCCACCCTTTTGGGTTTTTGATCAATACAATTGCAGTGTACTTCGGATCATGCGCAGGGAAGTATCCGACAAACGAGGTAATGTATTTTTTTGTGTATCGACCGTTCTCTAAGATCACTGCAGTGCCCGTCTTTCCTGCGATCTTATAATTCGCGTTTTTCAGATTTGTAGCCGTTCCATTATCAACTACTCCTTCAAGCAAAAGTCTAAGCTTGTTTAAGGTAGCATTAGAACAAATTTTACTATTCAGTGTCTCTGTAGAAAACTTTTGCTTCACCTGATCAGCTTTGGAAATTGATGTGACAAAAATTGGTTTGATCATTTTGCCACCATTGGCTATTGCATTAAATAATGTGAGTGTATGCATTGGCGTAATCTCAAAACCATAGCCATAGGCCATCCATGGCAACGTGATGCCACTCCAGGCCTTTGTGCCGGGACGCGCTATCTTTGGATAACCCTCGCCAGCGATCTGCAGACCCAGAGGCTTAGACAACTTAAGGTCATCTACATATTTCAGAAAAGATGAAGGCTTCAAGCCAAAATGATGATCCAATAGTTTTGCCATTGCAACGTTGGATGAAAGCTCGAATGCCTGCTTGACGGTTATTGTTCCGTATCCACCATCGTGATGGTCACGCACCTTATTCTTATAGAATGTAAATTCACCATTCCCTGTTTCTACACTATCTGACAAGCGAATATTGGTGTCTTCCAACAATGCCATCATGGTCACCAGCTTGAATGTGGAGCCGGGTTCGAATAGTCCACCCACTGCATGGTTGAATAACTCGCTGTAGTTATTGCCGTGACGCGTAAGGTTTGAAATAGCCTTAATATGGCCAGTCTTTACCTCCATCACTACCACTGTCCCTTCATCGGCCTGGTGTTTTTCCATCGCCCGATAAAGTGATGTCTCCGCCACATCCTGAAGGTTGATATCAAGCGTGGTTTCGATGTCAAGTCCATCTTTTGATTTAATGTTGTTTGCATCAAACACAGGCTTCCAGGTGCCTCCCGCTATCTTTTGAAACAATGCTTCACCATCCTGGCCTCCCAGCGCTTCGTTGAAACTATATTCCAGACCAGCGCCATTTCCATTTTCGTTAACGAAGCCAACGGTTCTGCGCGACAGATTGGAGAATGGTCGATACCTCACATCTATTTTTTCGAAGATCACACCCCCGCCATATCTCCCTTCGCGGAAAATTGGCCATGAAGACATCATCTTTTTCGTTTGATAATTGATCTGCTTACGGTTAAGAACTACGTATTGACGATTAGCAGCTCTTGCATCCTGAATCATACGCTTGTATTCAGTTGCAGATTTGTCTTTGTAGTAACGGGATAAAAAGATTGATAGCGAGTCTATTCCACTTTTGAAAATTTTGTCGGACGCCAACCGTGGATCAAAAGCCACTTTGTAAAATGGTAGGTCAGTCGCCAACAAACTTCCGTTATCTGAATAGATGTTGCCGCGGGTGGCTTTCACTTTCTTGTAATCAAAAGTGATTTGTTCGCTGATCTTTGTCCACTCCTCACCTTCCACAAACTGGATGTGAGAGGTTTTTACGATCACCGCTATCGCAAACAGCACTACAAAGAGGAATGCAACTCTTACTCTAATTAATATGGACCTTTTAATATTCACCTTCTTCTACAACTATTTTATAAGGTGGATTCAAACTCTCCTTCAAACCGATGGCCTTTACTCTTCTGGCCACCTCAGATTGTTTACTTGCAAACATCAAGTCAGCCTTCAGGGTGGTGTAATCCGCCCTGATATCCTCTACCTCGGTTTGCATGTGATTTATCTTTCTAATCGTTTTCTCAGCAGAGTGTGTATTTCCGATGTACACCAAGCTGAGAAACAACACAAACAGAATTTTGGGCAGGTACTTCACTGGGAAGCCTTCCTCGAAATAGGTGTCGATCTTTAGCCGACCCTCCAGCGAGGAGAAAAGGCTTTTACCCGTTCCTTCACTTTTGTTTTGTCCTATTCTGAATTTATTCTCTGACATAATCTATACTCGTTCAGCAACTCTAAGTTTTGCACTTCGTGATCTACTATTTTGTTCAAGCTCTTCATCACTTGGTGTTATGGGTTTTCTGGTGATGGCTTTAAACGGTCTCAATGGATTTCCGTAAAAGTCTTTCTCCAACTCCCCGAATACTTTACCGGTGTTGATGTAGTTTTTCACCATCCGGTCTTCCAGAGAGTGGTAAGACATCACCACCAGTCTGCCTCCCACTTCGATCAGCTCACCACATTGAAGCAGAAATTCCTCCAATGATTCCATCTCCTTGTTCACCTCGATCCGCAATGCCTGAAAAACCTGTGCGTAGTACTTGTTTTCTTTACCTCTTGGCGCAAGTGGCTTTAACAAACTGATCAGGTTCTGAATGCTTTCCAGTTTGTTTTGACTTCTCGCCACAGTGATGGCTTTAGCTAGTGTCTTTGCGTTCTTCACCTCACCGTACATGCCAAACACCTTATGCAAATCACCTTCACTATAGTTGTTTAGAACAGATGCTGCGGTCAATTGGCTTTTGGCATCCATTCGCATATCCAGCGGGCCTTCGAACCTTGTAGAAAATCCTCGCTCAGGTGAATCGATCTGATGCGATGAGATTCCCAGGTCGGCTAGAATGCCATCCACCTTAGTGATCTTGTTGAGCTTAAGGTATTTTTTCATATACCTGAAGTTTGCCTGACAAAATGTAAAAGAACGATGTGCGATCTTGTTCGCTTCGTGTTTAGCATCTTCATCCTGATCAAAGGCAATCAAACGTCCGCCTTCAATTTTTTTCAGGATCGCTAAACTATGTCCACCTCCCCCGAAGGTTACATCTACGTAAGTTCCTTCTGGGTTTATGTTCAGGGCATCAATACACTCATGAAGCATGACCGGCTTGTGATAGCTCGATGTCACGTTCTCATTCATCAAGGTATTTTTGCGCTAGTTTGGACAACTCACTTGGGTCGCTGATCATATGCTTCTCATAATGTGACGGATTCCATATCTCAACCTTGTTGCCCATACCCACCAGTATTGCTTCTTTGTCAATCTGAGAGTAGCTAAGCATGTTTTTAGGAATGAGAAATCGGCCATTGCCATCCAGCTCAACGGTGGCCGTACCAGAGAAAAAGTTGCGCTGCAACTTCCTGTACTCTTCGTTGAACTCGCTAAGGCCAGAAATCTTTGAGAAGACTTTTTTGAACTCCACCATGGGATAGAGTATCAGGCACTGCTCGAATCCCCTTCTGATCACTAGCTCATTGCCTGAACTCTCAGGCAATTGGCTTTTGATCCGGGCAGGCAATACCAGCCTCCCCTTGGAATCAAGCTTGCTTTCATACTCGCTGGTGAAGAAAGTCATGACTGTAGTGGTTGTCTTTCTGTCACCTACTGCCGGGACCTTCCCGGATAATAGGCTTCTCCTAAGCAAACATAAATAGAAAAATAACATTTTCAACCACTTTACCCCACTTTATGACACTTTGGGGAATAATAGAGCGATTTTAGCCCATGGAATGAGGTTAAAGGCATTAGGTGGGGGGTGCAGATTAAAAAGGGGTAATAAAATTTTGCGGGAAATCAGCCAAAAACGGCCATTACAGCACACAAATGAAGATTTTTGC
>DAORAG010000193.1:0-5848 GCA_035344095.1 Cyclobacteriaceae bacterium
ATCGCGCACATACTGGCTTGGGATGCTTCAACCAATGGTCAAGGGCAAAGCCCCAGACTGGCACCATCACAAAAAAACACCACGCTTATTTAAAGGGAATTTCCTGTAGGGCACATCACCAATCAACGAGGATTAACGGCAAGGACTAACAATGGGCATCCGGAACAAGCCATCCAAGCCGGTGAGCCGGTGGACCCCACCCAACTGTGGACACCGGAACAGGAATTAGAAATTAAAAACGGTTTTGAGAAAACAGAGATCGGAAATCTCACTGGCGCTAAAGAGATCCTCGGCGACCTCTATGATTATGGTCAGCCCCGCCTCTTCCGCGCGGTTCATGGGAATAACTGAGATTGCAAAATTCAGGCAGAATCCAAATACTTGGTTGCCCGATTAGCCTTCTCTTCGAATATAGTCCTGAGCCATAGGCGAAGGATCTTTGCCTAAGCTTCAGATGGCAGGGCTGTGCGAGATCCTCCGTGAAACTTGTTCCGGATATGTCAGATCAAAGGCCAGAGGATGAGGTAAGCTCCGAAGTCTATCCATTCGTTTATCGGTCGGCATTTATCAAATATCCCCTGGCAAAGGAAATCATAGTTTTTGTTCATCATAATTAAATCTGCAATTCCAAAGAATTGTTATCGCAAAATTAAACGTGCCTGTGAACGTGCCCACTCAGACGGTTGAATACTCGCTTTTTGCAATGATCTCTGGTTGAATCCAATTTCTGGTCTTTCTGGCACAATTAGCGGTATTTCATTCAGAGGGACACCGTCAATCAAGTTTGGGTACAAAATGCGTCTAACAGCAAGTCTGCCCAGCTCGAATGTATTATAACCGCAGGCTGCTGCTGCACCTTTTCTAATATTATCTATACTTACTCCAACAAACGCCG
The DNA here is from genome assembly GCA_035344095.1 of Cyclobacteriaceae bacterium. Taxonomy (GTDB): domain Bacteria; phylum Bacteroidota; class Bacteroidia; order Cytophagales; family Cyclobacteriaceae; genus ELB16-189. The sequence continues at coordinate 896 of DAORAG010000193.1, forward strand.
CTCCTACATTATTTTCTACAAACTCGCTCATATTTCCGCATAAGAAAAACCGCCCAAAAAATATGTCTGCACATTTACGTTCACTTTTAGACAAAGTAGTACTATTTGTTTCAATTAGGGTGACTAGGTCACTTCGCTGGAGAGAGCTTATGTCCTCATAAAGATGTAAATCCTGCGGATATTTTTTGCTATAAACATAGGCCAATCTTTTGCGTGGGAAGGCTCTATTTAGCCATGCGACAGTATCACTACCAGAAAGACCATATTGAATTCCTGCGATGTTTTTCTGTTCCTCTGCTAATCCATAAGGAGGCATTAGACCACTTTTCACTGGGTCTGATACTCCAATAAAAATAATTGGTATTTGCCCAATCACTTTCTTGAATGCGGTCTGACTAACAGCTGTACCAATGGTTATCAAATAATCGCATCCCCCTGCAACATTTAGTTTATCTACAAGCTCACTCAGAACCTCCTCATTTTTCTTAGAGTCGGATGCAGAAGGTCCTCCATAACGATACTCAATATCTATTCCATATCCTGTTTTATCGAAAGTAATATCAATAACACTTCGAAGCCCTGCAAAAATATTTTCCACATAATGAATAGATCCGCTTAAAAGAACCCCAACACGGATGACATGACCAACCTGAATCGTTTTATCATCTGGCTCTGAATTTCTACTTATCACCTCTGACCCATAGTTCCCTACTAATGTTGGGTGATTTGAAAAAACTTCGTCAAAAAGTGCCTTGGTTTTTGTTCGGTCTGCTTCAAGTATACCAGTGAATAAATCCTTAATGTTGTTTGCATCCGTTGCCCACGTTCGACACATCCGAGGAATTCCGTGACTATCCGGAAGGCCTACACATAAAAATGCAGGATCACTCCGCTGATTTTCTACCTGAACTTTCTTGCCAAGACGCATATAGTTGGGGGGATCAGAAATGACGTTTTTCTTGTATTCAAAAGGCCGAAGACCGCGGATATCCAAGAGTGGTTGAGAAAGGAGAGAAAATTCTTCCAGATTCGTCGCATCAAGAAACGCTCGGCATCTATGGTACTGAAAGTGCCAAGTGGCAAACCTAAACCACTGGTTTCTTCCAAGGCTCTGAGGCTTACTATTTCCATATTCAAAAACTTCCATGCCCCAAATCGCAAACTCAACTAGTTGCAACAGTGTATGCTTCCAATCCTTTTCCGCAGCTATTCTGGTTTGCAGATCATAGTAATCAATAAATCTATATAATATTAATATGGATGCTGCATCTGCAAAATAGTCGATGCCAAATAAAACATTTGGATATTTTTCAGAATCCTGATATCGATAGCTATGGAGGTCTTGGGGAATGTGCAAAAATTCATGGATCAAAAAAAGTGATGCGATCATTTTCTTAAAAAAAGAAGCTTGATCCGCTTCAATTGGAGAACCAAGTTCAAGCGCTTTTCCTGTAATCTTTTTTTCAATATAGTTATGCCATTGAATAAGGTAATCGTCTGAGAATTCAAAACACTTATCATGGTAGGGGTAATTAAATAACTGGTTTTTTTGGGGAGGTTTGCAAGAGATTGTTGTCCCCTTAACATAAGGTGTTTTTAGATAGGCAAGAAATGGACGCGCATCTGGAAAAGCAGAGCCTGGCGTACACTCAATCCACTGATGTAGCTGAGTTAGCGCTTCATTGAATTCGGTTCGTAGGCTTTCATTTACCATAATAATCTCCAGGTTGGGTTCAGCTCGTAGCTGCTAATTTAGTGCTCGCGATGGTTCCAAGCAACGGAACACATTGCCTTCTAAACTCGATAAGTCAATACATCTAATGGATACCATATTTCTTGCGGAAACCCAGCTTAAGCTTTCTCATATTCTTGAATTCTTTTCAATTTATTCCTACAAGCAAATTACTGCAAAGCCAAAAATTGCCCCATCCGTCTTGGCCTGAACGAAGCAAAAAAGGCCGCAGCATTGCTTCCTGAATCCATTTGGGCATAACCATTTTTGCCGCAGGGAAGGCACACGAACCACCGGAGGATGAACAAATCCCAAAAAAAGACATTAGCGATCCTTTTCAACAGGCCCTTTAGGAAGCGCGAGCATGTCGATCCTGTCCAGGAAACATTGCGAAAATTTTTGAGGGCCTACCATTGATCAGATCGCCAGGCAGGAGAGCTTGACCTTCGAACCATCTTAGGGCCATCTAAGATAAGGCATTCACACCGATTTACTGGTAGATCTCCCCAAAAGGTTTATCCAGTACAGAAATTAAAAAAGGCAACGGCCTTTGAAAAATCGGAATTTGCAATATCACCAAACCCAAAGAAATCCGGGCAATCTTTATGATTACTGACAAATCTGCCTATTCCACGTCGTTCATAGTGAAATTGGCCAGCTAAATACCCATCGACGAAAAATTCTATTTGGTTTTCGAGTAAAGATCCGTGCACTTGCTTAAATTCTTGAACAACGTTGGGATTATTGCATTCGGATATGTATCATCCAAGGCAACCTTCAACTTCGAATAGGCATCTTGAACATGGCTAAAGATTAGTGGTTGCGTGACTTTAGCAAGAAGGTCAAATGTAGGTTCACCAAATTGGGCTAGCGGCAGAGTCTGGAATACGACCGCCGACACCAACCTATTCCCATGTAGAGCCACACTCAGATCTCTGCCGGACAATCCATTGGAAATTGACATCTGCTCAATACTCATATCGATCAGCCGCTGTGTTTGAACGGCTCGCCAAAGAAAAAAACTATTGAGTGAGGGATTGAACAGCTCTTTATAGGGAACACGAGATATATCCTCCCAGAGCTTCCCAATCTCACGCTTAAGCTGGACGAACAAACTTGGCTTCCCAGAGGCACAAGCCAATGATGTAGTTGCTTCCAGCAAGTCAAACGACTTATCTGTCCTAGCTACTGCTTCTGAACGTATAACATGATACATAATCCCCTCGACGCCAAGTTCTGCTCGAAGTCGTGATTGCTCTGGATCCAAGGTTACGAAATCTCGATTGTCTATTCGGTTTTGCCGATTGTTGGTCTTTGTGATTGAGATTTCCAGTTGTGGATCTGCTTTTTCAAGTGAGATGACCCTAAGGGGAACTAATGCGTGGGAAACTCTTTCAGGTGCTTTAGCGTACTGGCGCCCAATAGTGCTAACGGTCTGTGCGCCGTTCACAACACTTATGTTCTCACAATGGAAAGTACCAAAATCTGTGCCACCGCCTCCTGCCATAGTCTTCGTGATCTTGCTCGCTATAATTGTAATGCCGTTATTAAAGTACCAGAAGTTTTCCGGGACTTCTTGAAGTGTTAGACGCATCTCTGTATTTACGTCAGTGTCTCCGAGCAGACTTCGTAGGTTCCTTGCAAAAAGTCGGTCACCGTATTGTGACCACCATTCGGCAATCACCGGTGCTGCGACCTGGCCATAGAATGCTACATGCGGTGTTTCTACTTTCCCCCAAGACTTAACGCCCAAATCGACATTAATTGGTTCACCAGCCAAACGCGCTGTAAGTGACCCGTGCAGAGCAGGCTGGTTCAATGTTGTAATGATAAGTACTTCGCTTGCGTCATTCATTTCATCGCGCAAGTCATCGAGGTCTCGCTGAGAAGGTTCCGCAAGAGAGTTAATCCCGGTGTATACAACTACGACGGTATAGGTGGATTGAGGATCATTAAGCACCTGAGTCAGAAGAGACTCATTAGCATTGACTTTTTTGTTAAATCGCTCGAACCGCATGTTAAAGAGATCTTTAACACCTCCAATGAATTTCTTCATGTCACCATTTGAAGGCTCCCCGCTGCCATCGTGGATCCATTTAGACTGGACAATGTAGAGTCGCCTTTCGGGTTCGTGATAGAAGATAGCATCGATACCGTTGTCATCCCCACCATCCGTAATAGACTTAGCAACACTCACTGGATCTGCACCGGACAAATAATGAATCGCGTATGCGGCAAGGGAGCGCGTAAGAAGTTGGTTATCATAATCAGCTCCAGGCTTCCCTGCATCGTGCATGTCGATTTTGCCGTCGAAAAGTCGGGATACATGATTCTTGATTTGATTAACGTGAATGATGCTCATACTTTTTGTCCTTTAGGCCACACAGCAATGATTAGATGTAACGGCATAAGCAGCGAATTTTCGTTTCTTTTCCGTCTAACACGCTATCGGTTCTTCTGAAAAAATGGGATAATCGATGCCATTTCAGGCAGTTGCAGCTCATGGGACCCTATATCAAACATCTTATGCGGATCGGCATAAAAACCTCAATAACAATACTCATCGGTAATTATGGAACTCAGTTAGTCCTCAATCCAAATGGCATACTGAGTCAACGGCGAAGGATCTGTTATACGGTTATAGATGCCACGGCTGTGCGAGATCCTTCGTTTCTCTCAAGCTGACAAGATCTGCCAAGACCTGCTCCATTTATTCATCAGTCAGCATTTACCGAACACAGCCTGAATGATAAAGCGTAGTTTTTCCCACTTGTTTGGAGTCAGGGAAACCGGAATTCAGACTAGGAGGGAGCTTAAAGGAAAGATTCTGGTCGAAAATCAGCTTCATGCCAGAGGCGCGGATAGCTTTTTCTCACGATCGGCGGCAAAGGAGAGACAGGCATGAATATCATCTTTGGTCAATTCAGGGAAATCACTGATGATTTCGTCTTCCGTCATCCCTGAAGCCATGTATTCCAATACATCCTGGACCGTGATCCGCATGCCTCTGATGCAGGGCTTTCCACTTCGGTTCCCAGGTTCGATGCTGATGATATCTGCGTAGCTCGCCCATCGACGCCTGCCGTCCTGTCCCTATTGGTGGACGCTCGTATCAACTGGCGGGCCTTGTTTGAGCCCCGCGAGTTGGACCGCTCTCCCGTGACTTGCGTCCACGATATCCGATAAGACAGGACGGGGCGTCACTGGTATTGGCTCCTTTT
>DAORAG010000194.1:0-5848 GCA_035344095.1 Cyclobacteriaceae bacterium
AAACCATATCAGCGCCCGACACAAAAACTCAGCGAGGCAAAAAATGGAATGAAAAAATTCTTGAAGCCATCGACAGCAATACACGGTTAGTTGCTCTTGGCAATATCCATTGGGCCGATGGCACCTTGTTCGATCTCAAAAAAATCCGCAAAAGAACTTTGGAGACCGGAACACTTCTTGTGATTGACGGCACACAGTCGGTAGGAGCACTTCCATTTGATATCAAAGTGATCCAACCCGATGCACTGATTTGTGCGGGTTACAAGTGGCTCATGGGCCCCTACTCTATCGGGCTCGCCTACTATGGTCCGGCCTTCGATAATGGAAAGCCAATCGAAGAGAATTGGATCAATCGGCTCAACAGTGAAGACTTTGCGGGGCTAGTAAACTATCAGGAAGCTTATCACCATGGATCCTTGCGCTACGAAGTGGGCGAGCACAGTAATTTTATTTTGGTGCCCATGCTATTGGAGGCTATTCGTCAAGTAAATCAATGGGGGCCAAAAAACATTCAAACATATTGTGATAAAATTTCTGGTCGGGCAATAGCGCTGTTAAAGAAAAACGGATTTTGGGTTGAGGATGACTCGTTTAGAGCGAAGCATTTGTTCGGTGTGAGGGTTCCAGCGTCAAAGGATATTAATGCGATCAAGTCTAAACTCCAGAAGAATAAGATATCCGTTTCCTACCGCGGTGACGCCATCAGGATATCACCACATCTGTATAATCAGGAGAAGGAATTAATGGCGCTTGCTCGCGTACTTCTCTCTTAACGCATGAGCAACAAGGCCTCCACTTATTTTGTAGGTGGTATACTTATTACCATACTGGGTTCTATCTGCTTTTCGGCAAAGGCAATCTTTGTGAAACTAGCGTATGTGGAGACAGCCATTGATGCTGTCTCATTGCTTGCACTCCGCATGATTTTCTCTATTCCATTTTTTCTTGGGTCTGCATTCATCACCTCTTCCAAAAAGGACAACGTCAAATTCACAACCAAACAATGGATCTATATTGCGTTGATCGGTTGCCTTGGCTATTACATCAGCAGCCTGCTCGACTTTCTCGGTCTGTTATACATCTCTGCAGGTATGGAACGGTTGATACTGTTCATGTACCCAACACTAGTTGTGTTGATGTCCTCCATTATTTTCAAAGAAAAAATTTCAGCACGTCAATGGATCGCCTTGGTGCTGACTTATGCAGGTCTTGTGATTGCATTTCTTGGTGAAGTGTCAATGGGCGCATCCTCTGAAGAAAATTTTTACCTCGGATGTTTTTTTGTATTTGCCTGTGCTGTTACGTTCGCAGCTTATGTAGTAGGCAGCGGCAAGTTGATACCCATGGTCGGTCCGGTAAAATTCAATAGCTATGCGATGAGTTTTGCTGCTGTCGGAGTTTTGCTTCATTATTTCTTCACGAGCAATCAATCGTTGCTCCATCTGGATGAGAAGGTGTACATATTCAGTTTTCTGATGGCTGTGATCTCAACGGTGATTCCTTCCTACCTGCGATCAGAGGGGATTAAGAGAATCGGACCGGAGAATTCGGCTATCGTTACCAGCATAGGCCCGGCTTCTACCATCATCCAGGCAAATATTTTTCTTGGTGAACCTATCTTCGCTCTGCAAATAGCCGGAACAGCGCTAATTCTAGTAGGAGTGATGTTGATTGGGTGGAAGGCCAAAAGGAATCTTTCATAGTCTTTACAACTGGCTTCCTCTCAAACAGGAAGAATGAATTCGTTTCAGCCCTATTTTTTTCCGGTTGAACCCAGTTGATCGGCATTGTCGAGAAAATAACAAACCCGAAGATTCGCATCACCAAGATTTTATTCGTTAGTTCGACTTGAAATCAATACGATGAGAACTGTCATTACGATACTCCTGGCCACTTGCTTGAACTGGTGCTTTGCGCAAGAGTCAAAATTCACCTTTGTTTTCCTGAACACAAGAACAGATAAACCTGAACTACAAAAAGAGGAGCTTGATGAGCTGATGAAAGGGCATCTTGCCAACATCAGGAGGTTGGTAAAGGAAGGGAAAATGATCATGGCGGGTCCCTTTGATGGAGGAGGCGGGATTTTTATCATGAACTCAAACTCCGTGGATTCGGTGAAGAACTGGCTAAAGACCGATCCTGGAATCAAAGCAGAGCGTTGGCGATTGGAGTACTTCCCTTATATCCCGCGAGTCGGCTCCGCCTGCACTGCAAAAGAGGATGCTGAAATGGTACAATACCAATTCATTCGGTACACGTCAACCATCACAAAGTTCAATGTGCAAAAGGCTGGCGAAACGTTTAAAAAGCACGATGACTACCTGAAACAGATCATCAAAACTGGAAATGTTGTTGCAGAGGGAATTTTTCCAAATCGGGATGGTGGGATATTGGTGATGCGGGGTGATGTGGATCGAAACTTAATAGAGGCGGATCCTTCCATGGCTGACGCTGTGTTCACCATCGACTTCAAAAAACTTTGGGTAATGAAGGGAAGCTTTTGTGAATAGCTCCCCTTTAACTTCTTAGTGTTCCAGAACAATCAGTCTCTCTTGAATCGAAGTTTCTCCGTCTACCACCAGCGCCACGTAAATCCCAGCAGGCACATCCTGCAAGTTGAATCCTGTTGAACTTTCATAAACCGGAAAGATCACGTTTCCTGACAGAATGTTTGTCAACCTCAATGAAGGGGATTCGGTGGTCACGTTTGTCACCATGACATAGTCGCGGGCGGGATTCGGATATAAATGCATCTCCTTCTCTGCCACATAGTGACTTTCAGCGCTTACTATCTTCGAGTAGTCAAACTTGCCGTCAAAGTCTACTTGCTTCAGTCGGTAGTAGTTCATTCCCATTTCAGGGTTTACATCCCTGTATTCGTAAGCATGTTGATCAGTGGTAGTACCGTTACCTTTCACCCATCCAATTTTCTCGAATGTCTTACCATCAATACTTCTCTCGACAACAAATCCATCGTTGTCTTTTTCTGAAGCAGTCTTCCATGTAATTGTATTCACACCTTGCGATGATGTGGCCTCAATGCTATGCCATGTTACGGGGAGTATACAGCTCGTCATGGCGTAGTTAAAGGTCACCCTGTTTCCTCCGCCATTCTCAAAGTACTCCAACACAAGGTTGTAGGTTCCCTCCGTTAGGCTAGTCAACGCTGAAGTTGTTGTTCGATATCCGTGGTCAGAATAGTCACTGATCAACCAGGTAGCCCCACCATTAATGCTTAAGCGTACACCGTCATCAGCACCTATTGTAAACTGATAGTTACCACAGGAAAAGTACTTTTGCATTTTAAAGCGAACTGAGAAAGTTTCAGTCTGAAAATTACAACCAGTGGTTCCACGAGTAATGTTGCTCCCACCGAAGGACTCATCGAAGATTTCACTCTCAAAGATTTCTCCCAGATAATTTGACGAGAAGTTATCGCGACCATCATACACATAACCAATCCATGAACCGTTTCCATATGTGACCTGATCTCCAGCTACAGCATTCGAATAAGCCGTAACAGTTAACGTATTTGAATATGCGGTTGTCCCTCCCAGGATGGCTGCTCTCCTGTAGTATAGTGTTGAACCTGCAACAAAGCCTGAGGGAATATCATACGTTGCGAATGTGGCTCCGGAAATATTGGACCAGGTGCTGTTGTTCGATGATACTTGCCACTGGTAGGATGGGGTTCCAGAAGTGAACATCGCAGACTCCACGTTGGTGAAAGCAGCAGGGTCTATTGGCAGACTTCCACAGATATTCTGACTTGCAGAAACGGTGCCACCAAAAGAGCTTCCCAGAAAAGTATAGTTAAAACTCACGCGGTTGTCGCCAGAGTTTTCATAGTATTCTAAAATCATCCTGGTGTCACCGTTTAATCTGATGATTGAACTAAACGTTGAATAGGATTGAAGATTCCATCCGTTGATGGCATAGGTAGAGCCGTTGTCAACACTGAGACGGACACCATCATCGGCACCAATGGTAATTCTGTAAAATCCGTCTGCGAAAGTTTTCCGCATTTTGTACCGGACGGTAAACGTTTCTGTGGTCACACCGCAACCGTTGATAGTATAAGAACAGTTGCTACCACAAAACGATTGATCAAAAATTTCTGATTCCGTACTGTATCCCTGATAATTGGCCGAAGTAAAATTGTTTGCGCCATCGTAGAAATAGCCAATCCAACTTCCGCTACCAAATGATGTTTCGTTTCCTTGCGCGCTTCCACACTGGCCGTAGGATACACTTGAAGTAAATGCGCCAGCCAGAACCAACATGATGATTTTTAATGCTTTCATAACAATTCTCCGTTATTCGCTGCTGAATAAAGAAGAACTGTGCCAGTTACTCGTAATGGCTATTTTAGCTCATTTTGGCCTTTTTAAAATGGAAACAATCCCATATTGGGAATCACGATTCCCAAAGGAATGAAGATTTACATATATGAGATAAGTTATTCGGCAGCGACTAGTGCCAGTTTCTTGCCATTGGGTGAGATGGCTATTCTGGTAATTCCTGAAATTTCCACCTCACCAAGGTCCATCACAAATGGTTTCCATTGAGCGCTCTGCCTTTCGTAGAAAAACAGTTTCTCCCCATCACTCATCACTATTCGCCCATCGGGAGTCCAGGCCATATCCTCACGCCCTGGCATCGTGTTACCAATCGTTGTGATTGACCTTGACTTTGCGTCCAATCGTTTGATTAACCACTCGCTGTCGCTCACCTTATGAACAAAGCTCATCGCATTTTCGCCAGGTATCTTGTGCAGCGATCGCCCGATGTTACGCTCTAAAATGGTGTTTGTATTTGTTTTTAGATCGTACCATTGCAGGGTCTGAGGATCACCAAGAACAAATAGAATCAGGTTCGATCCATCCACCCATGCATGGTAGCCTACGATTAGATTACCAATCAAGACCTCTGGGTCTCCGCCTTCAACAGGGTACTTGCCTAGATCTTGCGCGTCATTATCCCTTTGGATGATGCATGAAATGAATTTCCCATCGGGCGTGAGTGTTGGTGAATACTCGCGCTCATTCGTATTTGTAAGTGATTCAGTCTCTCCAGTATTGTAATTGTACACTTTGATGTCTGATCTTCCGTCCTCGTTGAAAGAAGAGTAATAAACCAATGGCCGTGCGCGATGAAATGAGGGCTGATTGTCATACCCTTGATGCTTGCTGATATTAATGGGATTGGTAACAGTAAGTTTTCCTTTGGAAATATTTAAATCCAAAACGAATACTTCTGTGGCTGGCTGGCCAAGGGCTGTAAGTGTCAATGCTGTAAAGAAGGCTATAGCTACAAGTCTCATCTTCAGTATGATTTAGGCGATCAAACTACACATTTTCATCATTATTAATAATAGACAAACGAAGAACCAACTTGATTGAATGAATTTGTTGGGATTGTAACATTTCGGAATTTGAATCCCCATCTTCTTACTACAAAGCTTTTACATTTGGTCTAACCAAAACATCACGTCAATATGAAAATCTACTCAATCATGATTTTGCTGGTTGGATTCTTCATTGCATGCGACCCGCCAGCCAATCAGAACCATCTGGCTGACTGGGCAGGACAACCAGTCAACCTGGATCACCTGAAGACTGAACGAGACAGCTTTATCATGGTGAATCCATCAGGCGACAAAGTTGGAGGTATGATCTGGGAGAAACATCGTAATGGTAATCGATACGTACACAATGATGTCTCTTACTTCGATGATGGAAGTGTTTACGAAGAGGCCTCCTCTCTTTTTAGCCTGGATCCACTCACAATTGATTCCATAATAACAGACATGAAGACTCCCGCTGCCACAATGTCCATCCGCTTTGGC
>DAORAG010000195.1:0-5821 GCA_035344095.1 Cyclobacteriaceae bacterium
CTGATTATAATAGTGTCTTTCAGTCGGCCTGTGATGAACAACTCTCCGTTATTAAGCAGTCCGATGTCGCCTGTCTTTAAAAAAGTGCGCTTTTCACCATCAACCTCCAGAGTGATCTTCACCTCATTCGTTTTGACGATATCTTCGAAATATCCCTCTGTAATAGTCGGCCCGCTTATTACGATTTCGCCCTGCTGACCTGCTTCCAATAGTTCTCCGCTATCAGAATTTATGATCCGGATATCTATTCCGGGAATGGGCAGCCCTAGTCCCACATAGGTAGACAGGCTGTTGTCGGGGGTGAGATAGTTGAGTGGTGTATTTCTGGCCTTGCAAGTGACCATCAGTGTGGCCTCTGCCAGCCCATATCCGGGTGTAAATAGATTGGATTTGAATCCCGCTTTTTTGAAATGACCAGCGAATCGCTCCAGCGTAACCTTTCTTACTGGTTCAGCGCTTACATAAAGATGGGTAAGGCTGGTCAGGTCAAGTTTGTCTGCAATCGCTCTATCCACTTTGTCAACACAGAGATCCAGAATGAAATTAGGACCACCCGTGTGCGTTACATTGAAGGTCTCAATTGCCCTTAACCAAACGATCGGGTTGGCAACCACAGTTCTGGGGGATGCGATCACGCCTTTGCACTGGTTGTAAAGCGGTGATAGCAAACCATCGATAAGCCCCATGTCGTGATAGTGTGGCAGCCACGAGAAGCAAACGCTTTTTTTGTTTAGACCGAAGTGATTCCTGATCGCGTGAAGGTTGTGCTCGAGGTTGCTGAAGCTAATGGTGACACCCTTCGGCTGGGATGTGGATCCAGATGTGTATTGGATGAGTGCAATATCATCCTCATCGGGAACATGGAGGTCTTCCAGTACATCCCCATGGGGTGCCGTTTCAATTATGTTAATGCTATTTTTCAGATCTTCCGACACCAATTGATCGATCCGCGGTCGTAATGCGGACGTGGTAACGATGGCAACGGGCTTTGTGTGCATTAGAAAATGCCTAAATAATTCTTGCGTTTTCGGCTTTGGGATGGCTATAGGAATGGCTACAACGCGACTCACAAAACAGGCCAGTAATGCCTGGACAAATTCAAACCCGGTGTCAAAAATGAGCAAAGCTCTTTTCGTGTTGGATTTTGATAACGCCTTGGCATAGGATTGAATGCCCTGAAGTAGTTCTTTGCCGGTGATGGTGTCAATCGATTGATCATCTCTAATCAATGAGTACACAACCAGGTCGGGATTGTTTTTTAGCCAGGTCAGTACGTTGTTCAGAAAATAATTGGTCTTGATAGTCACTTTGGGCAAAAGACAACCAAATGATTAATAGCGAAGGGTGAAATTATCGTTTTGGATGAACTTTTAAGATGGAATAAAGGTATTATTTTGGCTTTTTAAGGTGTGGCGCACCAACTTTGCCGAACCATATGAGATCGTTTTTATTGTTTGTCGTTGTCATCACGCTGATCAGTTGTTCGGAAAGCGTAGAAAGCCGGCTTCAGAAGTTTCTCGGTAAAGGAAATGAGGCACTTGCCAATAAGAATTTCGATCAGGCAATAGCCTATTTCCAGGAATCGGTAACGCTTGATCCATGTTTTCTTGACGGTTTGAATAACCTCGGCACAGCGTACTTCAGGCAGCAGAAGTATGAACAAGCGCTTGAGTTTTACAACAGGTCAATAGAATGCAACCCAGACTACCTTGATGCATATTTCAATAGAGCGAACACGTTCTATGAACTCAAAGAGTACTACAGCGCACTGAAGGATCTTGACAATGTTCAATCCAGAAAGCCGGACACCTCTATAGTTTATTTTACAAAGGGACTAGTATATACCCGACTAAGGGATTTTCAGTCTGCTAAGGAGTCATTTGAGAATGCTTATCAGCTTGACAGTGACGTGGAGTATCTCGTTAACCGGGCAAACGTGCTGTATTATTTGAAGCAATATGATAGCGCGCGTAAAGATTTGGAGATGGCGATGGCTTCCAAACCGGACGAACCCAACATCTACAATACGCTCTCATTGATTGCAATAGATGAAAAAAAGTATGACGAAGCGCTGGTGAATATCAACAAGGCCATAGGCCTTCTGCCAAACGAACCTTACTTCATTAACAATAGAGGTTATATCTATTTGATTAAGGGTAATCTGGATGAAGCTGAAACAGACATCAACAACAGTATTTCTGCCGATCCGAACAATGGCTGGGCTTATCGCAACAAGGGATTATTTTATTTGATGAAGGAGGACTACACAAATGCAGAACGACTGCTCACACAAGCATTGGATATGGATCCATTCATCGATAAAATACATTTCTATCTGGGTATGGCCTATCTTAATAATGGAAAGAAGTCCCAGGCATGTCAGCAGTTTGAGCTATCGGAGCAAGCGGGTGATGCAATGATGACAACTCCTTTACTAAAATTGTGCAAATGATTGATTTTGAGAAGTTGGTATTGCAGTTGGAAGATCGCCTGAAGCAACCTTTGCCTGGCCCACAGGCACATGAGCGTATGAGGGCGATTCCAGTAGGAAATGCGATTCCCCGATTTGCGCACAAAATTCCGCCAAAGCCGGGTGGAGTTTTGATTGTACTTTATCCTGACAATGGAAAGATTTGGTTTCCTCTTATCAAGAGACCAGACTATCCCGGACTACATAGTGGCCAGGTAAGCTTTCCCGGTGGCAAGACCGAACCTGGCGAGGACGCTGTTACGACCGCATTGAGAGAAGGCAACGAGGAAATTGGAATTGAGCGGTCGGATATAAAAGTATTGGGCCAGCTCAGTAATTTTTTCGTGGTACCAAGCAATTTTATGGTAACACCTATTGTAGGTTACACCAGTACAAAACCAGCCCTTAAAGCAGATCCAATTGAAGTTGCTCGCATTTTGTATGGAGATCTGGAGTCCATATTACCGGATTCGGTGATTGTGGAGAAAGAGATACTTGCTGCGAAGTCCTACAAAATGAGAGCGCCCCACTTCGAAATCGAAAACGAAATCGTGTGGGGCGCTACTGCCATGATGTTGAATGAATTTCGAACTATTCTGAATGAAATTCTTTCTTAGCGCATATGGCTACTGTGACTGTGCAACTTTCGCTGCGTAGGCTTCTAATTTCCCAATCTCCTGATCGATCATAAACAGACCAACACCCTCTTCGCCAATCAAATCAAATAGCTCCACAGCTCTGCGCGCCAAAGTCTCTTCTTCACGCTGTTCGCTTACAAACCACTGCAGAAAGTTGAACGTGGCAAAGTCTTTGATTTTAAAACAGTGATCAACCAATTCATTGATTGACTCCGTCACTGCAATTTCATGCTTCAGGGTTTGATCAAACACCTCGCGAAGACTTTTGAAGGTATGTTTGATTCCTGTCACCTCAGGTTGAAGTGCATGGCCACCAGCTGCATTGATATACTTGAAAAGCTTCAGCATATGCATTCGCTCTTCTTCAGAATGGTTATACAAAAACTGGCTGGATATCTCGTATCCCTGTGTTTCGCACCAGGAGGCCATCGACAAATAGTAGGCAGATGATTTGCCTTCCATTACTATTTGTTTGTTTAGCATAGCTTCGGTCTCCTTGGTAAGAGAGCGGGTAGGGGTGATCATTTGCTTTGATTGTTTCTTCATAACTTATCTTCTTTTCTTAGCGGCTTTTTTCCCGCTTACTTTCTTCGCTGTCTTCCTGACTGCTTTCTTCACTTTGCGGGAAGTTTTCTTAACAGCCTTCTTTACTTTGCTGGCTGTCTTCTTTGCCTTTTTCACTACTTTCTTCGTGGCTTTCTTTGCCTTGGCCTTAACTTTCTTTGATTGCTTTTTGGCAGCCTTTTTCACCTGTTTTGCAGCCTTTTTCACCTTTTTGGGAATCTTTTTCTTTGGAGTAGACTTCTTCGCGGTCTTGGCACCAGCGATCAGATTGAGCGCAGATCCGGCTTTAAACCAACCTATTTGCCCTTCATTATAGCTGTGGTTTACCTTGATGGTATCTTTTGTGCCATCATTGTGGTTCAGTACCAAGGTTAATTGCTTGTCCGGTGCAAAGTTGACCAGATCGATGATATCGATGGTATCATCCTCTTTGATCTTGTTGTAGTCTGCCTCGTTGGCAAATGTCAACGCCAGCATACCTTGCTTCTTCAGGTTGGTCTCGTGAATACGAGCGAATGACTTCACCAGGATAGCTCTAATGCCAAGATGGCGAGGCTGCATGGCCGCGTGCTCACGTGATGAGCCTTCTCCATAGTTGTGATCACCGACAACAATCGTTGGGATACCTGCTTTTTTGTACGCCCGTTGGGTATCAGGTACAGCGCCATATTGCCCTGTCAACTGATTCTTAACGCTATCTGTCTTGTCATTGAAAAAGTTGACCGCGCCCGTGAGCGTGTTATTAGAAATGTTGTCAAGATGGCCTCTGAAGCGTAGCCAAGGGCCTGCCATTGAAATGTGGTCAGTTGTACACTTGCCCTTTGCCTTGATCAGTAACTTCATGCCAGTAAGGTTTTTGCCATCCCATGGTTTGAAGGGGCTTAGTGCCTGAAGCCGCTTCGAGTCCTTGGAGATGTTGACCTTTACTTTGCTTCCATCTTTTGCAGGAGCAACGTATCCGGAGTCCTTAACCTCAAATCCGTTTGGAGGGAATTCAACACCAAGCGGCTCATCCAGTTTTACCTTTTCCCCATTTTCATTGGTCAGGCTGTCCGTCAAGGGGTTGAAGGTGAGATCACCCGCAATGGCAAAAGCAGTGGTAATTTCAGGAGAAGCTACAAATGCATGCGTATTGGGATTACCATCATTTCTTTTTGCAAAGTTTCTGTTGAAAGAGGTGATGATGGAGTTCTTCCTGTTGGGGTCGCTGGAGTGACGTGCCCATTGACCGATACATGGTCCGCATGCATTGGCCAATACTACTCCTCCCATTTTTTCAAAAATACCCAGGTAGCCATCCCGGTCTACGGTATATCGCACCTGTTCTGATCCCGGTGTAATGGTAAACTCTGCCTTTGCTTTTAATTTCTTATCCACAGCCTGTTTGGCCAGTGAGGCAGATCGGGTAATATCTTCGTAAGATGAGTTGGTGCAAGAACCAATAAGCCCCACCTCAAGTCGCTGTGGCCAGTTGTTTGCTCTTACTTCGTCAGCAAATTTGGAAATGGGAATCGCACGGTCTGGCGTAAATGGCCCATTGACATGAGGCTCTAATGTTGAGAGGTCAATTTCGATTACCTGATCAAAGTACTTCTCTGGATTAGCATAAACTTCAGGATCTCCAGTGAGGTGTTCTTTCACTTTATCTGCCAGAGCGGCCACTTCTTTGCGGCCTGTGCCACGCAGATACTCGGCCATTTTCTCATCATATCCAAAAGTAGATGTTGTGGCTCCAATCTCGGCACCCATGTTACAGATCGTTCCTTTACCTGTGCACGAAAGGCTCGCAGCACCCGGTCCAAAGTACTCTACTACGGCACCGGTTCCACCTTTCACAGTGAGGATACCAGCTACTTTTAAAATCACATCTTTGGATGCGGTCCATCCGCTCAGCTTACCAGTTAGTTTAACCCCTATAAGTTTAGGGAATTTCAATTCCCAGGCCATTCCGGCCATTACGTCCACGGCATCAGCTCCACCCACACCGATAGCGATCATACCTAAACCTCCAGCGTTAACGGTATGAGAGTCGGTACCGATCATCATTCCTCCTGGGAACGCGTAGTTTTCGAGTACTACTTGATGGATGATACCGGCTCCGGGCTTCCAGAAGCCAATACCGTACTTGTTGGAAACAGACTCAAGAAAG
>DAORAG010000196.1:0-5811 GCA_035344095.1 Cyclobacteriaceae bacterium
CACTTCCTTTTCCCCGGCAGTGAAATAGGTGATCAAATTGAGCAAGGTATAGGCCGCCTTAATCAACTTATTCAGGCCAGACTCCTTCAGGCCATATTCAGCCAAAAAGGCCTTCCTATCTTCAACTGTTTCAAGTTCAGCTATTTGAGCCTCTATGGCCGCGCACACTATAATCACCTCCGCGCCCTCCTCCTTTGCCTTAGCGGCAAGTTCGTTTGAAAAAGCGTTGCCAGAGTGAATAGACTCCTCGTCAACATTAGCCACATAGATTACAGGCTTCCCTGTCAACAACTGCAAATCTTCGATAGCCTCCAATTGTTCTTCAGTGGATTCTATACTTCTTATGTTCTTTCCCTCCAGCAGCACATCGCGATACATCTGGAGTGCGGCCAGTTCCTTTTTCGCCTTGGGGTCGCCACCTTTTACTGTGCGCTCCACTTTGGCAATCTTTTTCTCCACTGATTCCAGGTCTTTCAACTGCAGCTCTGTATCTATTATCTCTTTGTCAGCGATCGGCTTAATTCTACCGTCCACATGAACGATGTTTTCATCTTCAAAACACCGAACCACGTGGGCGATGGCATCCACTTCCCGGATATTGGCCAGAAACTGATTACCCAGCCCCTCTCCTTTGCTAGCTCCCTTTACCAATCCAGCTATGTCTACAAATTCGAAAGTTGTGGGGATGACTTTTTGTGGGTTGACAAGGTCCTTTAGAATCTCAAGACGTTCATCTGGCACCGAAATGACGCCAACATTTGGCTCTATCGTACAGAAAGGAAAATTGGCAGCCTCAGCTTTGTTGTTCGAAAGCGCGTTAAACAGGGTCGATTTACCCACGTTGGGAAGGCCGACAATTCCACATCTCAGTGCCATATACTATCCGGTTTTTTTAACGGGCGCAAATATAAGGCTCTGGGCCATCAACAGCGTGGCGTATAAAAGAAAAGCCCCAAAAATTCGGGGCTTTTCTCGATCTAGGTATAGGTTGGGACTAGTCCCATTTAAGTTCTGTGTCGATAGTTGAGGTCTTTGCCTCCTCCTGTTCCTCGCGTGGCTGATCAAACTGATCGAAATCCACATCTGGCATTAGCTCAGTTTTTACGTGGTTGACCGTGTTGTTCAACGCGTCAAGAAACTTATTGAAATCCTCCTTATAAAGAAAGATTTTGTGTTTCTCGTACGTGAATCCCTCATCGTCCTTGTTGTACCGTTTCTTACTCTCTGTAATTGTCAGGTAGTAGTCGTTTGATCGGGTAGCTTTTACATCAAAGAAATAGGTGCGCTTACCTGCTTTAACCTTCTCTGAATATATCTCATCCCTTCCATTGTTCTTATGCTCTTCCACAAATCTGTTTTTTAGTTGCGACTTAGGGTATTTTGATGTGATCGAAGATAGTATTTTAAAAATTTATACCAAACTTAAGGCACTAATATGCCGTTTTAACCGTTGTAACAAGTTTATACAACCCCCTAATTAATCAGGTATATCCCTTATTTGCAAGATAGGTGAAGATAAATTTCGATTCCGTAAAACAGTCTGGCAACCTCGAACTCCTCGCCAGGCAGCTCGTGGAGGGCTTTATCACCGGTCTTCACAAGTCTCCCTACCATGGATTCTCGGTTGAATTTGCCGAACACCGCCTCTATAATGAGGGTCAAAGCACCAGACACATCGATTGGAAAGTATTTGCCCGTACTGACCGGTTGTATACCAAACAATACGAGGAAGAAACAAACCTGCGATGCCTTATTGCTATCGACTGTTCCTCCTCCATGTACTACCCTGCCGACACGCTGGCCAAATTCAAGTTCAGCATATATGCCGCATCTGCGATAAGCTACCTGCTACACAAGCAGAGAGATGCTGTGGGCTTGTGTCTGTTTTCGGACAAGATCGATGAATTCACTCCGATTAAATCCACACCATCGCACCTTGACAAATTGTTTCAGACCTTAGAGAAAGCAATTGAGAGAGGAGCAAGAGAGCCCAAAGCCACTAATGTATCCAATGTACTTCATGAGATAGCCGAAAAGACGCACAAAAGATCTCTGATCATCATCTTTAGCGACATGTTTGATAGTGCTGAAGACCCGAATGAGATATTCAAGGCACTGCAGCACCTAAAGCACAACAAACATGAGGTATTGTTATTCCACGTTACCGACCACGAGACAGAATTGGCGTTCAATTTTGATGAACGACCCTATGAGTTCATTGATTTGGAAAGTCATGAGAAAGTAAAGTTAAATCCTGCCGAAATAAGGGAGCGGTTCACAACGCAGCTAAATGTTTTTCACAAAGAGTTGAAATTGAAATGCAATCAATTAAAGATTGATTTCATCTCGGCGAATGCACAAAGCAACTTCTTCGAGGTATTGCAGGCCTACTTGATCAAGCGATCCAAGATGAGATAGAATGTCAGCTTTGAAGCTGCTCGTTGTGTAACCATGCCTTTTTTGCCTGAAGCTCTTCCTTCGTTTCCACCTGGTCAGGATCGGGCACACAGCAATCTACCGGACAAACAGCGGCACACTGTGGTTCTTCATGAAACCCGGTACACTCAGTGCATTTGCCTGATACAATATAGTAGAACTCATCTGATACAGGAGATTGTTGGCTCTTGGCATCTACTTTTGATCCATCACCAAGCACGACTTCGTTGGTAAGGGCTGTGCCACCAGCCCAGGTCCACTCCACACCCCCTTCATAAATCGCGGTGTTGGGGCACTCAGGTTCACATGCCCCGCAGTTGATACACTCGTCAGTAATCTTTATCGCCATATGCTTACTAAAGTCTCTCTAATCCGCTTATTTCGCACAAAAATACGATTCTGGATTCATCCTTCAAACAAGGAAGTCCGTACAAAAGTTTTGAACTGCAGATGATTTTAGAAGAAAGAATTGAAGCCCTGTCGCTGCTTGGTGATGAGATTGCAAAGATTGCTGAAGATGATCCAAAACTAAGGGAGGCTAAAAACAAGAACCCATGGTTTACTCAGGAAAATATTCAGCTGGCCTTCAAAGGAATTCGTCATCTGCTCAATCGCGATAAACTCATTAAATGGACGAAAGCGTACCAGTTTGAACAACCGCAACGCGTAGTTGGCGTAGCAATGGCTGGTAATATTCCGTTGGTCGGATTTCATGATTACCTGTCCATTCTGGTCTCTGGGCATAAGGCCCAGATAAAACTGAGCTCGCAGGATGAGATACTTTTGCCATGGCTGCACCAAAAACTCATCAGCATCAATCCTGAGTTTGAAAAGGGGGTATCTATACAAGAAAAGCTTCGTGGCTTCGATGCTGCTATTGCCACCGGCAGCGACAATACGGCTCGTTATTTCAAATACTATTTTGGGAAAGTACCCAACATCATCCGAATGAACAGGTCCTCCTGTGCTGTGCTAATGGGTGAAGAGGGTGATCATGAGTTTGAATTGCTGGGTGAAGACGTGTTTCAATATTTTGGCCTGGGCTGTCGGAACGTGTCGAAATTGTATATACCTGAAGAGTTTGATCTTGTGCCCTTACTAAGGGTATGGGAAAAATTTGGTTACGCTGCTGATCACAATAAATACGCTAATAATTACAATTATCAACGCTCAATCCACCTGGTTAATCAAAAACACTTTTATGACAATGGTGCTGTATTGTTGATCGAGGATGAAAGGCTGGTCTCTCCCATCGGTGTCGTCTACTACGAACGTTACTCAAGTCAGGATGATCTTAAGAAGAGACTACAGCGACACACCGACAAGGTACAATGCATCGTATCAGCGAAAGGCTGGTACCATGGAAGCATTGCATTTGGAAAAGCGCAAACACCGGAGCTATGGGATTACGCTGATGGTGTGGATACACTCAAGTTCTTATCTGAGTTGCGATAGCGTTACTTTCCACGAAGCACCTCTACCCAACCGGAATAACTTTGACCAGCCGCATTGATTCGGTAGTAGTAGACACCGTCTGCCACATCTCCTCCATTCCAATCGTTCTGGTAATTGGATGAAGAATACACTTCTTTGCCCCAACGATTGGTAATCATTAACTCTGTTGCATCAGGTATGTTCCTGATAAAGAACACCTCGTTAATTCCATCACCATTGGGCGTAAAAATATTTGGAATCATCAGGTTGTTATCAACAAGAATGTTAACCTGATAATCCTTGCGACAGCCAATGGCATCTCGTAGAGACAACAAGTAGGTTCCCGCAAAGAGATTAGGTGCATTAAACTCAACTTTTAAGTTGTTATTATTTCTGGTGGCTTCGGTAAAGTCTTGCGCGAACACCTGCCCAGGGAAAAGTGGTTGTGTTAATTCAAGCCGTACTTCATATGGCTCCTGAAGACTTTCTTCAATTCCTACTGTCATCGAACCAGTAGGGAGATCAGGTACAGATATGGTTTTGGTCACATAGAGGGTGTCCAGATTGGCGGTCGCTCCTGTAACCGTAAAGGGCTTAAAGGCAGACTGAACAGGATTGGTGCATGAAGTTGTACCCGACTGATCTTGCGAAAGTTTGATTTCAAAATCACCCGTTCCAAAACCAGTAAGCGTCACATCAGTCAGGGATTCCAATTGTGTAATTGTGCCCGTAGAAACAATAGAGCCAAGTTGAATAACCTCGTAGGTGTAGTCAGCTGTTTTTGAGCCGTTGATATTGGAAAGAACAACCCCACCTGAACTACCAAAACAATTGGCATTATTAGACGCTGCAGTAAAGTCAACCACATCTGGGCCAAGCAGGACTGTAAACGTACCCGTCTTGACGCAGCTGGGATCTCCATACTCAATTGTGTAGTCATATGTTCCAGTTGGCAAGCCACTAAACAGAGGATCATTAAAGTTGGTCCTGGTTAAACCCGCATTAGATGCAGAAGTACCCACGATATCAATTCGAACTCCGGTATTATTAATCTGAGGAATGGCAGGATTTATATTAAAGGTCACTGAGCCATCAGTGGGCGAGCAAATAGCGGCCGCAGGGACAGGAGTGATAGACACAGTAGCACAGTTGCCAGTAGGTCCACCGCAAAGCGGATCAGTTGCACTTCTTACTGCAATCTGAATGGTGGAGGAAGATGAGCAGCCATTGAGATTATAACCAACGTTAATTGAAACTGTAGCGCCTGGTGACGAAGCAGGGTTAAATTGATTTCCGGTTACTCCGGTACCTGAAAAACTAAAAGTTCCTCCAGCAGGTGTGGGTGTAATCAATGTCGTCAAATCTACTGGACCACTTGATGGACACACATTGGTAGAGTTGTCAACCACTAGTGATATATTCGAAATAACGTTGATGTCAAACGTTTGAGTCGGAGCCACACATCCTCCCACATTGTAATCCACCGTGATGGTTACATTGCCACTCTGCCCCGTAGGATCAAAGTCCGAGCCAGTTACATTGGTTCCACTGAACGTGAAAACACCACCAGTAGGATTGCCTCCGACTAATGCTGTCAGGTCAAGAATTCCGTTCGACTCACAGGTGGGTACAGCGGCCACTGGGACGTTTATTGTTGCGTTGCTTACTATATCAATATCAAATGTGGTAGATGCTGAACAAGTACCAGAAACGTAGTCGACAGTAATAGTGGTAGTTGGTCCGCCCACCAGAGTCGGATCAAAATTGGATGTTGTTCCAACAACACCTATCCCACTAAATGTGAATGTACCCCCGGATGGTGTTGCCGAAACCATCGTACTGAGGTCAACAATTCCCCCTATATCACAAACCTGTACAGGAGGTACAGGAAGTACAATGTTTGCTCCATTGGTGACATCGACAGTTAACTGAGCTGCTGGT
>DAORAG010000197.1:0-5807 GCA_035344095.1 Cyclobacteriaceae bacterium
CCGGGTCTTCATTGATGGTACATGAGGCAATTACGAAAGCAAAAGCTATTACTATTAGGGGGTTAAAAGACTTAATAAAGCTCATAAACACTGTTTTTTGGTTGTTTTCGACTTTAAGACAACCAGCGGCAGTGATCCCCCTACCCGAAGTGAAAAAATTATTTGCCTGCCCCCAGCGACCCCGATTGAGGGCCCTCCATGGTCAGGTTATCGTCCACCATGCGGCTATTGTATTGTTGGATGAAGGCTTTGAGCTTGCGCTCCATTTTCTCCACAACAGAAGGTTGACCAGACAACAAATTCTCCCTGAGCCTGAGATCGTGTCGGAAGTCGTACAGTGCGATGGACTTGGTGCCATCAAACTGGAGCAGGTAGTCGCCCATGAAGGCCTGGTAAACATTGTCTGAATAGTTGAATGCAAAGGGTTCTGTTTCAGGATCGAAGATATCGCGTCCGAAGGCAACATAAGGTTTGTCGTAGTTGAGGTAGCCAAGCACTGTAGGCATAATATCTATTTGTTGAATGATCTCCTGCGAAAAGGTAGACCAGTCGCTACCGGGTTTGTAGAAGAACAATGGCACTGAATAGTAGCCCCAGGCAGAATTGTATTCCTGGTAGTGGATGGCTGCAGTGGGGTGATCAGCAGTAAATACAAACAACGTGTTTTTGAACCATGGCATCTTCTCTGCCGTTTCCATAAATCGCTTGAGAGAATAATCGGTGTACTCGATGGTTCTATGAATATCGAGTGGCCCTCCTTTGAATTTTCCTTTGTACTCATCGGGCAGGATGTGCGGGGGATGTGAGGTGACGGTGAACAACGTGGAATAGAACGGCTCTTTGAATGTGTTTAACTCACGTGCGAAATACTGGAGAAATTTCTCATCCCATATTCCCCAGATCCCATCGAAGTCGTCATCGTTGCCGTATTCTGTCATGCCATAATAGTCATCAAAGCCGCTAAGGTTGGCGAAAGCCTGGAAGCCCATGGAGCCGTTAGGCGCACCGTGAAAGAAAGAAGTGTAGTATCCTTTTTCCTTCAGGATACTGGCGAGGCTGTTGACTTTGTTGCCTGAGTAGTGTGACAGTACGTAGGGCACTTCGATGGAAGGAATGCTGCAGATGACGGACGGCATGGCATCAATGGATTTTCTTCCATTGGAAAACGAGTATTGATAGGCCCTGCTTTTTGAAATCAAAGAGTCAACGAAAGGTGAGTAGCCTTTATAATCAGCAATGCCCATATTCTTGTTGTATGCGCCTACAAATTCTTTGGAGAAGCTTTCGAGTATGATCACCACCACATTGTCTGGCTTGAAAGGTTCGGCAGGTGATGGCTGATGAACGGGTGTATAAATTTTCGCGGCCTCCTCATCGCTTGGGAAGTAGTTGACCTTTTCGATGACGTTGGCTTTGGCGGTGCGCATCAGTGCGAACGGTGTATTCAAAACCAGGTTGATGTCTTTGGGCACCTTGGCGTATTCTGCTGCATTGCTAATGGTAATGGGCCGTGTGCTGTGGCGGAAGCCTCCCCTCACGCCACCAACGAAAAGGTAAATGATCAGCAACATCAACCCGGTGGATACTCCGTAGAACGACCATGGGTTTTTTAACTGCGGTCCTTCGATTTTTATCTGATTGGCAAACCTGACAAAGAGGAACACGAGGACGATAAAGAAAACAAAGCCGTACCAGTAGTCGAGGAGAAAGGATACGAGCAATGCGCCAAAGTTTTGTTCATTTTCAAATTGCGAGAATACGGTGACAGTGGTCCTCCTCAGCGTGTACTGGTAGTAGATGTTATCTGCAGCGTTGGCTGCCAGGCCGATGGCATTGGTGATGATGAAAATATAGTGCAGTATTTTTTGATAGATCGGATTGAATTTGATC
Source organism: Cyclobacteriaceae bacterium (assembly GCA_035344095.1). GTDB lineage: Bacteria > Bacteroidota > Bacteroidia > Cytophagales > Cyclobacteriaceae > ELB16-189. The sequence continues at coordinate 1,891 of DAORAG010000197.1, forward strand.
TTGAGCGGGATGATGGTCAGTAAGATGAACAGTGAATTGATGTAGAGAATAGCTGCCAGATCAAACTTCAGTCCACCGAGCATGATGGTTGCCATCCGACTGAAGGTCATATCGGGGAAGAAGCTGACATTAAACAGGTAAAAGCTGATGCGGCAGATGGTGTAGAAGGCCATTACCAACGTCAGCCGCTTGATTAATCCGATGTAGATGTTACCCTTGAGTCGTACGCCTTCAAAAAACGAATGAATAGATTGCATCGCGCTTCCGTTATTCCAACACATTTACCGGCCCTACGTGTGACATGTTGTTTAGCGCAAAATAAGGCAAATCAACCCTATGGAACCGCATTACGGTTTCAGTTTTTGTCTTAGTTTTGTAATTCTGTGGATATTAAAAAGCGGCTTTTTATATTGTTTTTTAATACTAAAAACCTAACACCTAAGCCCTTGAGGACGAGGCTAATTTGCGGGATGATGATGCTGATGGCCTTCGAATCTGTTCATGGCCAAAACGTAGAGTCCTTTGGGGTGTTTGGAGGTTTTAATGTCCCTATCACATACGATGAAGGACTTAATAAAGATCCACGATTTGTTGGTAAAGTGACTTTCAGGGCCACACCGGTAGGTTTCACCTATGGATATGATCATGTGGGCTTCGGTTTTGTCCTTTCACCCAACTATACACAGATTGGTCAAAAGTTTCTGATCAAGAACACGGTTGGTGGTGATGTTGGATCGAGAGATGTGCAGCTCAATTATTTCAGTCTGCCTGTTGCGCTCAAGCTTCACCTCAACGACCTGGCTTTTTTTCGGTTGAGCGCTGTTGCCGCAATCAACTTTAATTATCTGATCAGCGGAAGGGAGACCATCTCACACTCGGCTGCCAAGTTGAAATATCCTTCAAGCGTACGTATCCCGACAGATCCTGGATATACAGAGGTATTTGACGGTGTGTTGGTTCCTGAAGTCAACAATCAGGAATACGTCTCAAAAGACAAATACAACCCGCTTCAAATTTTTGCTGCTGTCGGCCTTCGTTCCGACTTCGATCTCAGTGATGACTGGAGTTTAAATTTCGATGGTCGAGCCAACTTTGGCCTGACAGATCCAAGAAAGAAAGACTATATCGAGCAGCTGAAACAAACATCGGATGCACCGGACCTCTATGGCACACGTCATGAGGTGTTCTTATCTGTTGAAATTGGAATTTGTCGCATCATACAAATCAAGAAACGGTTTGAACCGCGTCACTCCAGCAAGCCAGTTGTTACCAACAAGCCTTCAGCACCAAAGACCAACCACAAAAAGCTTTTCACCAAGAAGCGGAAGAAAAAGAATTAAATAAAAAAACCAGCCTTTGTCGTGGCTGGTTCTTTTCTCACTTCGAAGAGAAAGGTTTATCCCAACACGATTTGTTCTTTCACAAAGGGCTGTCTGTAAAAACGTTTGCCTGTTGCTTTGGCAATGGCGTTGGCGATGGCACCACCAGCGGGTGGCAGCGCAGGTTCACCCAAACCTGTTGGATCGTTGTTGCTTTTCACAAAATGCACTTCTACTTCTGGTGTTTCCTTCATTCTGATCAACCGGTACTTGTCAAAGTTGCGCGCTTGAGGTTGGCCTTCCTCAAAGGAGAAGTCGCCAAACATGGCGTGACCGATACCATCGATGACGCCACCTTGCACCTGGTTGATTGCCGCCAGCGGATTCACCACAATTCCACAGTCGATGGCGCAAGTCACTTTCTTCACCACCGGGGTGTTGCCTTGCATCACCACATCGGCCACTTCTGCTACGTATGTATTATGTGAATAGTAGGTACTGAAGCCCTGAAAGACTCCTTCTGGCGCCTTGCCCCATCCTGCTTTTTCTGCTGCCAGTTTGATCACGCCAATTGATTTGTCTACATCATATTGCAGATCGCCCACCGGGTTCTCTTTTGCTTTCGCAAAAAGGTCAAGCCGGAACTGAACGGGATCCTGACCTAATTCACTGGCTACTTCATCAAAGAAGCTCTGCTCCGCGTAGGCAAGGAAGTTAGTGATGGGTGCGCGCCATGCGCCTGTGGTGATGTTGCTCTTCAGTTCGTGCGATTCCACGAGGTAATGATCCAGCGTGCAGGCAGGAAAGTTATTTTCGCGCGTAGCATTCCCCATGTTCGCGCCAGTGCCCACGAGATGATAAGCTACCATCCTACCATCTTTTATCGCTGCACGGAACTTGTATTTAGATCCCGGGCGGTAAATGCCAGCGGTCATATCATCTTCGCGCGAGTACACCACCTTAACAGGTGTGTTGGCGAGGCTAGAAATCTCTGCTGCCTCCAGCGCGAAGTCGCCATACAGTCTGCGGCCGAAGCCTCCACCAATTCTGGTCATATCAATGGTGATGCTGCTCTCCGGGCGACCCAACAGTTCGGCAATTTGCTTTCGTGTTCTTTCCGGTGTCTGTATCGGCCCAACGAATTCAGCCTTGTCAGCGGTGACGTTGGCATAAAAGTTCATCGGCTCCATGGCATTGTGCGGAAGGAATGGAGCCTCGTATATCTTCTCGATCACACGATCAGCCTTTGCAAACTGCGCTCGCGCATTTCCATCCGATCGTTTGGGTTCGTCTGCTTTCTTGTTGAGCAAATCCCGCATGGTCTTGTCATGGTAGCTCGTGCTCTCCAACATGGTATCTTTTTCCCACTGCGCTTTCAATGCACGCTGCCCTTTCATCGCAGCCCAGGTGGAGGTGGCTAGCACCGCCAGCTTGTTGCCGAATTGCAGCACGTTGTTCACGCCTGTCACACCTCGTGCTTCCGCATCGTCAAAAGACTTCAGTTTTAATCCAAATGCCGGAGGTCGTAGCACCACCGCATACTGCATTCCTTCTTTTTTGGTGTCCAAGCCAAATAGCGGTTTGCCGGTGATGATATTATCGATGTCAACATTGCGCTGGTCTGTTCCGATGATTTTGAATTCTGACGGATCTTTCAGCTTCACTTCCGCAGGCACTTCCATGGTTGCTGCCAGGGAGGCAATCTCGCCATAGCTGATTTTCTTTTCTCCACTAATGACATAACCCGCTTCGGTCTTGCAATCCTCGGGGCTCACCTTCCATTGACTGGCCGCAGCATTCTTCAGCATCTGTCTTGCCGTAGCCCCAGCTGTACGCAGACCCTGCCAGCTCTGCCGTATGGATTGGCTACCCCCGGCAACTTGCCGTGTAAAGCTCTCGGTATTGAGGGGAGCCTGCTTCACAATCACATTTTTCCAATCTACATCCAACTCATCGGCAACGATCATGGGCATTGACGTCTTTACATTTTGGCCCACTTCGGGGTTAGGCGACATAATGGTGACCTCTCCATTATCAGCAATTGACAGGTAGGCATTGAGATCAAACCAGGCCGAAGGCATTGCTTTGGCAGCGTCTATCGGGCTGCAGGCGGCAAGCCAGCTAAAGCTTAGCATCAGACCACCGCCTCCTGCAAGAGAAGCTTTAATAAATGACCGTCTGTTATATGTTGTTTTAACGATAGGCATAGTCTAATTTTTTTTGAATGACTAGATTTTACTTGATGCCGTCTTGACGGCCGCCTTGATGTTGAGGTAGGTACCACATCTGCAAAGGTTGCCATTCATGGCATTTTCAATTTGTTCCTCTGAGGGCTTAGGGTTTTTGCTAAGGAAGGCAGCGGCAGTCATGATCTGACCAGCCTGACAGTAGCCACATTGGGGTACATCGTGTTCTTTCCAGGCCACCTGAACAGGGTGATCACCGTTTTCAGAAAGGCCTTCGATCGTTGTCACCTTCTTTTCACCCACAGCAGATACCGGCAGCGAACAAGAGCGCACGGCAATACCATCAAGATGAATCGTACAGGCACCGCACTGTCCGATGCCACAGCCATACTTGGTTCCGACCAGATCCAGG
>DAORAG010000198.1:0-5777 GCA_035344095.1 Cyclobacteriaceae bacterium
AATTGACACTGAATGTGAAGGCATTTGGAATGGCGGACCAACGCCTTGCGAATGTATCCTGGGCTACATTGAGGGGTTTCGTCACTATCTAAAGGCCCAAAAAGGCAATACTTAGTTGATGTCCTTTCGGATGTTCAATCCTCCAAGTCAGAATTTATTCAGAATAGCATTTTAGCCTTAGAACCGGTACTTGTTATGGCTAGCGTAGTAACTATTTTTGGCATCCTAAATACAATACATGGTCAGACAATTTTTTTCTGCATTGTTGCTTAGTTACCTAATCGTAACGTCAGTTTTTGCTCAGGAAAAATCTGTTACGCTGTCAGGAGTTGTCAGGACTGGGAATGAAGCCTTACCGTTTGTCAACGTAGTGCTTAGAAAATCGGATTCAACTTTCGTATCCGGTACGATCACAAACGAAAGCGGATTGTTTACAATTGACAACATCAAGCCTGGAGACTACGTTTTTGAGGCATCATTTATTGGCTATAAGCGATTTAAATCACCGTTGTTTGTCGGGTCGAACTCTAGCTTCCTCGATTTAGGAGCGATACGTCTTGAAGAAGACGCGCAGCAACTCGATGAAATTGTAATAGAAGGACAACAAGATGCAGTGAGTACCGCCATGGACAAAAAGACCTATTCACTGAGCGATAACACAACGCAATTGGGTGGTAGTGTATTACAATCCATGCAAAATCTGCCGGGGGTGACTGTACAGGACGGGCAGGTCCAATTAAGAGGGAACAATCGTGTGATGATTTTGATCGATGGCAAGCAAACCGCGGTCACCGGGTTTGGAAACCAAAATGCGATAGAAAACATTCCCTCATCAGCAGTTGATAAAATCGAAATTATCAACAACCCCTCAGCCAGGTTTGATGCAAACGGAAATGCTGGCATTATTAATATTGTTATGAAAAAAGAGACAGATGACGGTGTTAATGGCACCGTTGGACTTTCTACCGGATGGGGTGCCCTATGGGTTCGAAGGGAAAACTTGCCCGGCATTCGGCCTCAGTATGATGTGACACCGAAGGTCAATCCGTCAATTTCTCTTAACTACCGCAAGAAAAAGACTAACCTTTTTCTGCAAGCCGATAACTTATATACGGAAACGCTGAACAAAAACGAGTTTGTCACGCGTACCTACAATGATGGCACTGTAATCAACCAGCAACTAAAGCGCAACCGCGATACTAACTTCTTTACTTCAAAGGGAGGCTTCGATTGGTTTGCCAATGACAAAAATTCACTTACTGTGTTTGGGTTCTTTAGCAAAGAGTCTATCAAAGACAGGGGCGATCAACCGTTTTTCAATGAGGACTTGAGTATTAGAAACCGGTTGTGGCAATTTTTAGAAGATGAAGTACTTACTGCAATTATGAGTTCTGCAGCGTTTCACCACAAATTTACTCAGCCTGGTCATGAGTTGACTGTGGGTTTTAACTATACATTTGATCGCGAAGACGAGAAGTACTTTTTTGTTAATACTTTACCCACCTATACGAGCAATGAGTCGTTCGCGCTTATTGCAGATCAAAAAGTGACTGACATCAATGTCGATTATGTGAGACCGTTGAGGCACGGAGTGTTCGAGACAGGATTGAAGTTCAGGAGGCGAACGATCCCAACCAATATGCAGTTCTTTCCTGGATTTAATTCACCACTTGACCCTGGAGCTGCTGGATTGGCAACCTATAAAGAGACTATTCCTGCCGTGTATGGCAATTATCGATACGAAGTCAAAAAACTCGAAGCAGAGCTGGGGTTGCGCATTGAGTATGTGGATCTACAGTATGAAGTTGACCCAAATCATAATACGTATACGAGTGATGGATATGATTACTTTCAACCATTCCCAAATTTTCGACTGACTTATAACCTCAATGATCGTAACAAATTATCAGCATTTTTTAATAGGAGAGTAGATCGGCCTGATGAGGTAGACATTAGAATTTTTCCAAAGTATGATGATGCCGAGATAATCAAAGTGGGCAATCCAGGTCTAAGCCCGCAATTTACAAACACGATAGAGCTAGGTTACAAAAATGAACGTGATCAAGGATATTACTATGGTGCAGTGTACCATAAGATGTCGGATGGAACAATTACGAGAATAGCCACAACAGATGGAACTTCAACACTGATTTACAATATTTCGCAAAATGCCGGGAAGAGTTACAATACTGGCCTCGAGATTGTTGCAGCAGGCAAACTTTCCAGACGTATTTCAATGAATCTAAATCTCAATGGCTACTATAACCAAATTGATCGATTTACAGTCTTGAACCAGTATCCAGTAAGCACACTATTTACGGCTGAAAAGCAGGATATATTTTCAGGAAGTGTAAAGCTCAACACTGCTTTCGATTTCTCCGATACATTTAGTATGCAGTTGACTACCATTTATCTGGCGCCAGACATAATACCTCAGGGTAAAATAAAGGAGAGGTTCTCCGTTGATGTTGGAGTAAAACGAAGTGTGCAAAAGGGAAGAGGAGAATTATTTGCTAATGCATCAGATCTCTTTAATACGATGATCATCAAGAAAAGTATTGAAGGCAGTACATTTTCGTATACCAGTAGCGACTACTATGAAACCCAAGTAGTGAGGTTGGGGTATCAATATAAGTTCTGAGGTATCTGAATATTTTATATATTCGATACAAAGAGTAAATATGAGCATGAAAGAATACTCCAATGGTGAACTCACTGTAGTTTGGGAGGCATCAAAATGTCAACATTCGGGGATATGCGTGAAAACATTGCCTAATGTCTACCATCCTAAAGAACAGCCCTGGATCAAACCGGAGAATGCTACAACCGAGGAATTGAAGGCGCAGATCAAACAATGTCCATCCGGAGCGTTAAGCTACTACATTCAATAAGTTGTAGTTAAGAGTGGCGTCTGTTTCACTTATCTGTTTCTACATAATTTTCGCGTCAATTCGCATAATCGGCTTGATGGCGATGCAGCCATAATCTACCGGGTTTCGTTACCTGGCTAAAACTCAGATTATGGTTCTGCATAAAAGATTACTATTACTCGGAATGGTTGCGCTTGGCGCCTGTCAGCAGTCGGTCAGAGAAATACAAACCGTTGTTACTGAACAAGACACTAAAACACTACGGTACCTGAAAGAAGTGGAATGGGCGAAGGCCTATCGGGAGCAGGACACGGTGTTACTTGATCGGATTCTCGGGCATGACTTCCAAATGATCGATGATCGAGGAGTGTGGTCCGACAAAGAGGGCGAGCTCGAATGGATACGTCATAATGCTATGGTTAACGATACATTCTATTATGAAATCAAAAGGCTTGATGTGCTGGACAATGGGACGGCCATGATCTGTGGCACCGGTCACATTTGGTCAGATTCTATTGAGACTGTGTATCAATCCAGCAACGTGCTGGTTAAACGTGACGGTATTTGGAAGGCTATCAGTTCGCATGTTTCAGGCGTGAAAGAAGCGCACTAGTTTGGGATGGTAGAGGTGGGATGTACTGGATTCGAACCAGTGACCTCTTGCCTGTCAAGCAAGCGTTACACATCACTGAGTAGGAGGTACCGGACTCGAACCGGTGACCCCCGCCCTGTCAAGGCGATGCTCTAAACCAACTGAGCTAACCTCCTTTAAACTTTAATTGCTGACCTGCCTGTGCGGCAGGCAGACGCTTGCGGTCAGCATCCTGACAAGCGGGGCTTCGTCAGGACCAGCTGAACTAACACCCCAAAATAGATCACGCGTACAGCGCCTCTTTTTGCTCTGTCACCTTTTCACTCGAAATATATTCGTCATAAGTCATCAGCTTATCCATGTGGCCGTTTGGTGTAAGCTCGATAATACGATTGGCTATTGTCTGTGTGAAAGTATGATCGTGTGATGTAAACAGTACCGTCCCTGGAAAATCTTTCAAAGCATTGTTGAAAGCCTGAATGGATTCCAGGTCGAGATGGTTGGTAGGTTCGTCAAGAATGAGAAGGTTTGCGCCTTGCAACATCATTCGCGAAACCATACAACGTACTTTCTCACCTCCTGATAGCACGTTACATTTTTTGAATACTTCTTCACCAGAGAAAAGCATTTTTCCCAGGAACCCACGGATGTATACTTCGTCTTTCTCTTCTGCGGAATATTGCCTCAGCCAATCAATGAGGTTGTCGTCAGACTGAAAATATTTTTCATTGTCGTTAGGCAGGTAGGCGTGCGTGATCGTTTGTCCGAACTTAAAGCTGCCACTTTCAGGTTTCAATTCACCAGCAAGGATTCTGAAAAGGGTGGTAATGGCAAGACTGTCTTTGCTAAGCACCGCTATCTTGTCACCCTTGTTCACATAAAAGTCGAGGTTCTTAAATAATGGTCTGCCTTCCACTGAGGCGGTAAGTCCTTCCACATGCAGGATCTGATCACCGGCAGTTCGCTTTTGCTGGAAAATGATGGCAGGATATCTTCTGTTTGAAGGTTGGATGTCGTCAATATTGATCTTCTCAAGCAATTTCCTTCTGCTCGTGGCTTGTCTCGACTTGGAGGCATTGGCGCTAAATCTTGCAATGAACTCCTGTAGTTCCTTTTTCTTTTCCTCTGCCTTCTTATTGGCGCTCGCTCTTTGCGTCAGTGCCAATTGACTCGACTCGTACCAGAATGAATAGTTACCGGTATAAAGTCTCACTGCCTTAAAATCAATGTCGACAATGTGTGTGCACACCGTGTCCAAAAAGTGGCGGTCGTGAGAAACAACGATCACCGTATTCTTAAACTCCAAAAGGAAATCTTCAAGCCAACTCACAGTATGGATGTCCAGGTCGTTGGTTGGTTCATCCAGGATAAGGATATCAGGGTTGCCGAATATGGCTTGCGCAAGTAGTACTCTAACCTTTTGGTTTCCGCTAAGTTCCTTCATCAGATTGTAATGCACCGCTTCTTCGATACCCAAACCACTGAGTAGTGCAGCAGCATCCGACTGTGCATTCCATCCATCCATTTCAGCAAACTCAGCCTCCAGTTCAGAGGCTTTCACGCCATCCGCCTCCGAGAAGTCTGGCTTCTCGTAAATGGCATCCTTATCCTTCATGATTTTCCAAAGCCGCGAATGGCCCATGATCACCGTATCGAGCACTGAAAACTCATCGAATTCAAAGTGGTTCTGTTTTAACACGGCCATCCGCTTTCCCGGATCTATTGCCACATTGCCTGAGTTGGGGTCAATGTCTCCTGACAAAATTTTAAGGAAAGTCGATTTGCCGGCTCCATTGGCACCAATTACGCCATAGCAGTTGCCTGCTGTGAACTTGATGTTAACCTGGTCAAAAAGGACCCTTTTACCGAATTGAAGTGATACGTTGTTGGCCGCGATCATAGCTGATGAAAAATAAGGCGCAAAGGTACGGAGAAAGAAGATAATTAGCAGGGCAGCGCACTAAAATACCTGACCGCATAGATAGTGGACTTTACATTAATTGAGTTGTTCAATTAACCCGCCTTTATTACTATTATCGTTCATAACCCAGCACCATGAAAAGAGTTGCCATCATTTTAATGCTATTGATTCCAGGGATTCAATCCACGGCCACCGATAGTTATCCCAAGAATCCAAACATTGATATTACACACTATGCGTTTTCTCTTACGCTATCTGATCAAGATGATGTAATCCGAGGTCTGGCGAAAATCCATTTCGTTTGTAAAAAAGAAGGTATTAACGAACTACGTCTTGACCTGATCAGCAAGTCAACGGAGTTAGAAGGTAAGGGCATGGAAGTCGAAGCTGTTTT
>DAORAG010000199.1:0-5755 GCA_035344095.1 Cyclobacteriaceae bacterium
CCCATCGGGACTTAAAGCGTTCTACATTTTCGATGTATCCACGTTTGGTATCGCTAAAAAGGGAACCCGAAAAACAGGCATCAGCCACCAGGAAGGTGTGCTGTGAGTTGATGTTGCCAATCACTTTTAGAATATCAGAATTGGAAAGGTAGTCTCCGGTGCTGTTGACTTTCGCATCGACTGGTACCCAGTAGCCTTCGTTGAGTAACTCATCAAAGTAGCCGTGGCCTGAAAAATAGATCATAAAGTTATCCTGCGGAGTTACTTTGGTTACGAAATCGCGCAATGCCTTGTAGATATTATTTCGTGTTGCAGTTTCATTGGTTAACAGTGTAACATCATCGAAGTCAAATTTGTAAATAGAGCGTAGAGTTTGCGCTACATCATTTGCATCCTTCACGGCATTGTTCAACTTGGGCCAGTATTCGTACGAATTGATTCCCACCACCATGAGATAGTTTTTTGCTTTTGTTGCATCGTATGGTTCGCCATCAACATTTCGTCTTGATACAATGAACTTCTTCAGCGCTGTATTTCCATTGATATCTGTAGCTTCGATATTAATCAGGTTTTCACCTACTACCAGCGGCTGCATGATTGTGAAGTTGCCGTTGTTCCTCATAGGGGTTTCAAGACCGTTAATACGAAGCTGTGAAACTCCGGCATCATCAATTACAGTCCCTTTTATTGCCAGCAAATCCGTGTAAACAATTACAAATCCCTCTGATGTATTGGCTGGCGATGAAACATAAAGTTGCGGTGGTGTTTTGTCACTCGCATCCTTCAGAATGGTGAATTGCGAAATGCCCAAACTTGAAATATCCCATACTTCAGCGCGTGGCACCAAATCCTGCATGATCACCATCATTTTACCATCGGGACTAAATGCTGAGTTTATTGGAATGCTGCTCAGCTTGTTGATTATTGAAACTTGTGCAAGGGAAGTGGTATTGAATATAGAACATCCATTGCCACCGCAAGCCGATACATGTGAGTCGTCTCTGCTCACAGACAGGTGATTCATTTTACCCTTACCGTAACTTACCTCACCCAGTAGACTCCAATCGGCAACACTCCATTTTTTCAGGAATCCGTCATCCCCCACCGAGGCAAGCCAATCATTGTTATTTGCAAATGTCAGACTCGTTATTTTGTCTGTATGCCCGTTCCAGGTCTTCAGCACCTCAGCGGTGATTACATTCTTGACTGAGATAGCACCTTTAGAAGTGGCTATGGCAACAAAACTGCCGTCATTATTCAAACCAATACCGCTCACGCTTTTGTCAGCACCATGTATCGTTGAAGGCTTACCTGACTCGATCGCCCAAAGGGTTACCCTACCTGATTGGTCAAGAACTATGCACTGATCGCTTGCAGCCGCAAAAAATACACTGGTGACCTTCTCACCAATAGGGAGAATTTTGGTCTCATTGGTCTGCAAGTCCCATCTCCTGACGGTTTTATCATCGCTGCCTGTAAGCATGAATTTCCCGTCCCTTGATACTGAAAGTGAAGTCACAGTTCCATTATGACCTGTATACTCGCGAGTGACAACACCAGACAATGCATTGCCCCTTACTATGATTTTATTGGAAGATACTAATACCTCCTCACTGCTGTTGAGGAACACAGCAGAAAGTCCTGGCTTCGTTTTTACGTTTGAAAGGACTTTGACCTGCGCTTGGCAAACCAATGGAGCGAGTACTGCAATGAATACAAGTATTCTTTTCATCATTTCAAGCTGAATGTATAGGCAGCTCCGAATTGATAGAATCGATAAATAGACTGGTCAATGGCAAGATAATCCCGTTTTAAGAAGCGAAGTTTAAAATCAAATAGGTTCAGGGCAAATCGGCTGCCGAGATTCATCATCACACCTGCACCCGCTCCAAATCCAAACATCGACTCTTCCATATTCGAAAACTGCGAAAACTGCGAATTAACAAATTGACCTGTACTGGCCTTGATGGTAAATGCATTTACGTTTCCATATGCCCGAAAGCGCCCCATGCGAACAAAAGTCAAGTTGGAGGTTATCCCTATTAAATTGACTTTAGCATCCGCAGCATTAGTCTTGTCGAATACATAATAGTTTGTTCCGAACGATGTGGTGTAAAATGGACCAATTGCCACAATCGAGTTGATATTATAGGTGGCCTCGAAATTCAAAGTGTTGCTATTAATCCAGTAATCATAGCCAATGCCACCTATTCCATACTGAGCTTTTACTTCAAGCCCCCTCTGAGCAAAACCGGAGATAGAAACAAGAAAAAAAATGACACTCAAAAAAAATTGCTTCATCGCGTGTGTTTATAGTATGTCGATCGTAGGGGTAAAATACATAACTTTGACTTTTATATAAAAGCTAAAAGGCCACTAATGTCGGATCGTTATGATAAGCGCGGAGTTTCAGCCTCAAAGGAAGATGTCCATCAGGCGATTCGAAATATAGATAAGGGGCTATTTCCAAAAGCCTTTTGCAAAATTGTTGAAGACACGCTGACCGGAGACCCCGATTACTGTGTAGCTATGCATGCCGATGGTGCCGGCACCAAGTCATCACTTGCCTATATGTATTGGAAAGAAACCGGTGATCTCTCGGTCTGGAAAGGTATTGCGCAAGATGCGATTATCATGAATGTCGATGACCTCTTGTGCGTTGGCGCCACCAGCAATATCCTTCTCTCTTCTACTATCGGCAGAAATAAAAATCTGGTGCCTGGTGAAGTGATCTCTGCCATTATCAATGGCACAGAAGAAGTGCTGGAAATGCTAAGGAGATATGGAATGGATATTCGTAGCACAGGAGGAGAAACTGCGGATGTTGGAGATTTGGTACGAACCATCATTGTGGACAGCACTGTTACCACAAGAATGAAGCGCAGTGACGTCATTTCGAATGATAACATACGGGCTGGCGATGCGGTGGTGGGTCTGGCTTCATATGGTCAGGCCAAATATGAAAATGAGTACAACGGTGGAATGGGAAGCAATGGCCTCACTTCTGCACGTCACGATGTTTTCATCAAAGATTATGCGACAAAATACCCGGAGTCTTTTGACCCAAATGTTCCCAACGAGTTGGTATATGGTGGCCGATATAAATTAACTGACGCGATTCCCAATGCTCCAGTTAATGTAGGCAAGCTGGTGCTGTCACCTACGCGAACCTATGCACCTGTAATAACCGAAATCTTAAAAGCTTACCGCAAGGAAATTCATGGGCTCGTACATTGTAGCGGTGGTGCACAAACTAAGGTGCTTCATTTCATTGAGGACCTCCATGTTATCAAAGACAATCTCTTCCCCGTTCCGCCTCTTTTCAAAATGATTCAAGATTGCTCAGGTACAGATTGGAAAGAAATGTACAAGGTATTTAACATGGGGCACCGGATGGAGATCTACCTGCCAGAAAACCTGGCTGATGATATCATATCCATTGCCTCGACATTTGATGTAGGTGCTGCCATCATCGGGAGAGTGGAGCGTGCTGCAAAAAAGCAAGTCACTGTAAAAAGTGAATTTGGCGAATTCGTCTACAACTAGTTAGTTGACCACGTTACCAATGTGGCTCGTTCTATCCGTCTGACCAATCCTACTTCTCGCCCTACTGCCTGACTCGGGTATGTTGATCTCACTAAAATTGGAATAGTCCGATCCCACTTTTCGAAAAGTCTGCACGATCTGAACTGAGGCGCCTGCGCTCAGGTCTCCGTTAATATTGGCTTGTGTATAAACCCCCTCATATTCTATAGATCCAGCATTTCCCAGAACTGTTCCGAGCTTCGCAGTAAATTTCGCTTTGAAATTTAAGGCATCCGAAGAGCCCTCAAAATAGCGGTATGCCAGACCATACTCCGCATCCGGTGCCGGAGTGCCAACCACTATACCTTCAAAATCTGTCCCAATTTGTTGCGATTCGCCAACTAAGACTGCACCCTCTTGCGGATCCAAGATGAAGAGCAACAAATCCATATCCACGTCTCCGGGTGTGCCATCGCCAGAATCCCAGGTCAACTCAATTATCATTGAGTGAGCAATGGGCTCATTATCCGCAATCAGCAACTTGTGCGTGAGAAAGTCTGCATCACTTGCAAGAATCCCATTGCCTGACACTCCTGACAATGTGAGGTTTACTGTCTCTCCAAAATATTGCGTCTCGTTCGGATCGAACTCGAATTCGTTATCGTCCAGAATGGTAATTACAATGTATCCTTGAATGCTGTCTTTCTCAATCACGAAGCTACCTGGAGCAGTAAAGTCTTCTCCCAATTGTGCACTTCCCGTAACGGTATAATTCACTTCAATATCTTCCGGAGCAGGTCGACTCAGGTTCACAGCAATGGCAAACTCCCCGATGGTTTCCGCTGTCAGCGATGATTGTTCTTGAAAGAAAATGGTAACAGGGGGAACTCCGTCTTCGCGGCACGATGACAAAATTCCGAGAACACCCAATAAGATCAATGCACCAATTCTTTTCATGGATAACCAATTATATCGCAACACGTCTCTGCTGCAGAGTAGGTGATGACTATCACCAAAAATAAAGCTACAACAACGGCCTGTGGATTAAACTCCCGTTTCTGGGGTTATTCTGAAATGAAGTGGGGATTGGAGGCGCTAATTCTCGTTTTTAAAATACTTGTCTTCGTCAAACTCATCGAAGTTCTTTTTCTGAACTACCCCAATCTCAAGTATCTTAAATTCGGTTCTTCGATTACGCTGGCGACCTTCAGGGTTATCTGTCCCATCCGGATTGGTGTTTCGGGCAATTGGTTTCTCCTCTCCATACCCCTTAGCTACCAGTCGGTCAGGTGCAACGCCCTTGCTGATCAGGTATCTTACTGTCGATTCGGCCCTTCGTTGTGATAGTTGCATGTTATACGCATGCGATGCGATACTATCCGTGTGAGAACTCATCTCGATTTTAATTCCAGGATTGTCTGTGAGTAAGTCGACAAGCTTATCCAGTTCTGCTGCCGCATCTGGTCTGATGTCTGATTTGTCGAGATCAAAGTAAATGTTGTTAAGCACAAATATCTTGTTCTTTTCAAGACGATCTAGCACAAGAATAGTGTCAAGCGTGATGTTGGTTACCAGTTCCTTCAAAGTCTGCTTGTCAACAGATTTACCATTGGTAGTATAGCCCTGACGCTTTACCAAATAGCCATCCGTTTCTCCAACAAGGGTATAGTCCTCATTTTCATAGACCCTGAAGAAAAACTTACCATCATTTCCGGTAACGAAATCCTGCATCAGTTCGCCTCTGGAGTCCAATAAAGTCACTTTTGTATTTGGTAAAATTTCTAAAGTGCTATCCTTTTTTGGGGTCATCGTGATTCCCTGCAGGTAGTAGTTAACCACTCTCAGATTCGGATCTTCGTTTACAAAAGTATAAATGTCGTCATCGCCCTTTCCATCTTCCCGATTAGAAGTAAAAAACCCTCGATCCGCTTTAAAGAGGAAAATTCCAAAATCATCACTTTTGGAGTTCATGGGCAAGCCGAGGTTCTCAACCACATTGCGCCCGTTCATTCTCTTCACCTCAAAGAGATCCAGCATTCCAAATCCTGGATGGCCGTCAGAAGCAATATATAGTGTGTTCGCCTCGCTCACGTATGGAAACAATTCGTTACCTGAAGTATTGATCTCTGGCCCCATGTTCCTGACCCGAGAAAAGCGACCTCTCGAATCCATACGCGCTGTATAAATGTCTAGGCCGCCAAAGCCACCCTTTCGGTTGGATGAGAAATAC
>DAORAG010000200.1:0-5745 GCA_035344095.1 Cyclobacteriaceae bacterium
TGCGGTTGAATGTGTAGTTGGTCTTTAGTGTCAGGTCATAGAAATACAACTTGCCGCCATCTTCAAGCAAAGGCACAAAAGGTCGGGCAAGGATATCTAGATATGATCGCCTACCGGCCACAATAAATGAGGATTTATCTTTGACAATTGGCGCTTCAACAGCCAGCCTGCTGAAGATTGAGCCAATACCTCCGTTGCCCTCAAACTCCTTACTATTCCCTTCCTTCATCCTTACATCAAGGATTGAGGAAAGTCGGCCACCATATCGTGATGGAATGGCTCCTTTAAAAAGCTTTGTGTCTTTCACAGCATCCGGATTGAACACTGAAAAAAAACCGAAGAGATGAGATGAGTTGTATACCGGTGCCTCATCCAATAAAACAAGATTCTGGCCAACACTTCCACCTCGCACGTTGAACCCTGAGGCTCCCTCCCCTACCGTAGTGACACCCGGCAACAACAAAATACTACGAAAAATATCCGCTTCCCCGAGGAGCGTTGGAACCTTGAGAATCGTTCTGATATCAAGTTTATTGGTACTCATTTCTGTGTTCTCCACATTGGCTTGCTCAAGCTCTCCCTCGATCACTATTTCCTCAAGCGTTTCACTTTCTATTTCCAGGTCAACATTCAATTCAAGGTTCCGTTGCAACGAAATAGATTGAAGCTGTGTAGAGTACCCAACATAGCTGAACTGCACTGTATAATCACCCGGCTCTAACGTAATGGAGTAGAAACCATAAACGTTCGTGGTTACGCCATTGGCAATCTCCTTAATATAGACGGTCGCGCCAATCAGCGCTTCCCCGTTAGATGAATCCTTGATATATCCGTTGATAGTATACTTTTCCTGGCAGAACACCTCTGCTGATACCAGCAACACTAACAGTGTAAGTACAATTCGTCTCATTTAATTACAGTCCAATTATATATCGCAGTTGTCGACTAATTGTTTTGTTAATATTAAAAGTTTTTTCGGATGCTAGGAATTAGCCGCCATCGGGGTGGATTCCAAATGGATAAGGTCCTGCAGGCCTACCTTCTCAATTACCAGGTAATCGCGCTTCGAAAGCGATTGCATAGCTACCATTTCCGCCAGGTAGCCGGTCAAAAATAGCTGTACACCAATCACCAGCGCCACCAAGGCCAGGTAGAAAATTGGTTGATCGGTGATGTCCCGCTTTAGAGGTATTTTGGAAATAAAAAGTGAATCGATTTTATCGTAAAAGATTTTAGCAGTGAACACAAATCCCACCAGGAACGAAACGATGCCCAGTGTGCCAAAAAAATGCATGGGATTTCTGCGAAACTTTCCCATAAACATGATGGAAAGAAGGTCGAGAAAACCTTTGATAAAACGCTCCCATCCAAACTTGGTAACACCATATTTACGCTCGCGATGTTCCACCACCTTTTCACCAATTCTGGAGAAGCCCGCCCATTTCGCTATCACCGGAATGTATCGGTGCATCTCACCATATACACTAATGTTCTTCACCACTACCGATTTATAGGCTTTGAGTCCGCAATTGAAGTCGTGAAGCTTGATGCCAGACATCTGTCGGGTGACATAGTTAAAAAATTTTGATGGCACCGTTTTGGAAATGGGATCATGCCGTTTCTTTTTCCATCCCGACACGAGATCAAAATTCTCTTCGGTAATCATCTTATAAAGAAGAGGAATCTCGTCAGGGCTATCCTGCAAGTCTGCATCCATCGTGATCACCACATCGCCCAAGGCAGCCTTAAACCCTGTATGCAGCGCAGCTGACTTTCCAAAATTGCGGTTGAATCGAATGCCTTTCACCCGCGGGTTGAGATTATTTGCCTTCAGTATCTCACCCCAGGTGTTGTCGCTGCTGCCATCATCAATCATCAATATTTCATAACTCAAGCCAGCCGAATCCATCACGCGAACGATCCACTGGATCAATTCGGGGATCGACTCTTGTTCGTCCTTGGCGGGAATTATGACACTGATGTTGGGTCGAATCATTTTACGTAAGACTATTTGGGTTAGCCTTCTGTGTGAATATTGTCACGATTAATGCACAAATCACACCGATAATAATGCCACCAATGACACCGAAGACGACAATCGCGGTAGGTGACATAAAAGCTTCCGCAAAACCCATCGCCTGTTCGATTTGAGCGTCCGACATTCCCTTCTCCTGCATCTTCTCAATCTCATTGTTGCGAATCATCTCCATGAACGTATCATCAATGAACTTGATGTAAATAAAAGTAAACGCACTGGAGATAACGGATGAAACGATCGAGGTCCAGAATCCAATACCAACCCCTTGACCATAAGACATAAAGCCGTCACCGTTTTCTTTAAAGTATTTATGAGCGAGAAAAAAAACGATTATTGTAAACACCAGACCAGACCAGCGTGCGATGCCGCCAGACATATCAGCGCCTGCCACAGACAGTATTACAAAATAGGCTATCGAAATAACTCCAAGTATAAGTCCATACCTTATCCCGGTTTCACGTACAGTGGGGCTTCCCACCTGAGTTTCTTGATTATCCATGATCAGTTAGTTTAGGTTGGCGCCTTAAAATTACAGATATTATTATGCTAATGAAAAAACTCAGGATCAGCGACTGAACGAAGTATCTTGAGGCCAGAAAGTAAGCATCTGCCTGCTTGAGAGATTGCAACCCTGCATCGTATACCTCTTGCCCGATTCTATCAATATCTTCCTGTGAAAATGACTGTACCTGTTCCATAGACAAGTTGATATAGGACTGCACAAATTCAGGAACTGACTTTGCAAACAAATAGATGCCACTGCTTGAAACAATCGTGAAGAGCACCGTAATGGCCAATGATCCAATCATACCCTGCCAAAAGTGAAGTATTCCACCATTATGAAAATCCCGAAACTCTCTCAGCGCAAACACATAAAAGATCGCAAAGAAGACAATGCGATAATCCAGAAACACCGGAATCAAAAAAGGATGATGGCCCGTGTAGTAAAGAATCAAGATCACTACAAAACCGACAATCCCTGAAACTAAACCATATCGCAGCGTCACCCTGAGCAAAGGGTGCCAGGACGAAAAATTAAGCATCTATCCAGTGCTTTGAATTATTGAATACAGCCTTCACCTTACCTTGAATCTCCTTTCCCAGCCATGGAGAATTTTGCGAGCGAGACAAATTCGAAGATTCATTGAAAACCCATTTTTCATTAGGGTCGAATAGCGTAAGATTGGCTCGAGCGTCCTTTTCGATTGTTGGGTGTTCCAACTTCAACAGCGTTCTGGGTGTACGTGTGAATTTTTCAACAAGTTCATGTATGTCAACGTGCTTTGACAATACACTCACCTGGCTTGCGAAGGTTTGAAGATTAATCATTCCAAAATCCGCGTGATCAAATTCAACAACTTTGCTCTCTGCATCTTGTGGAAGATGTCCTGTCACCAGCACATCGATAGTTCCATCTTTCAAGGCATTGATCATCGCAGTCAACTCGGTCTTGTCCCTTAACGGAGGGTTGACTTTATAATTGGTATCAAAGTCATCCAGCAATGAATCATCCAGCAGTGCCTGATATGCCGCAATATCACACGTAACGTTGAGTTTTTTCTTTTTTGCCGCTCTGATCGACTCCAACGCCCTTGATGATGAAACGCGTGAAAAGTGTAGTCGGCCTCCGGCATAGGTAATTAATTCCAGATCTCGCTTCACAGCCACATCTTCAGCAATGGTAGGCATGCCTTTCAGTCCCAGCTTTGTGCTGTTTGGTCCCTCATTCATCTGTCCGAACATGTTCAGCCAAATATCGGTAGCGTGATTAATCAAGAGGCCCTCAAACTTTTGAAGGTATTGAAGTGACTTAAGTAAAATATCAGTATTCCAGATTGTCTTTAGTCCATCAGTAAAGGCAATAGCACCCGCTGCGTTTAAGTCAATCATCTCTGTCAACTCTTCGCCTTGATTCTTCAGCGTTACCGCGCCCATCGGATAAATCTGCACCAGCCGCTGGCCATTGCCCTTCAAAATATAGTTGACCTCATTTTTGGTTTGAATTGCAGGGACCGTGTTGGGCAATATTGCAATTTCAGTGAAACCCCCGGCTGCAGCAGCTTTGGCTACCGATTCAAGATCCTCCTTTTGTTCCAGGCCAGGATCACCCACATATGTGCCAATATCAACCCACCCTGTCGACAAAATCATCCCCTCACCATCAATTACTTTATCTCCGGATCCGGTCTTTCCTCCAATTTCTATTATCCGGCCGCCCTGGATGAGTACGTTTTTCTGTTTCTGGTGAAATGGTGAACCGGAGTCGCTAATGGTAGCCGACTGGATAAGTACCTTCATGCTAGGTGTGAGTTTGAGGTAAGAGGTGCCGCCATCTTAATTACCCCAAAATTACTTCAAAAAGCGTATGAATAAAACTTCAGCCAAAAGGAATAGCAACGCCAGTATTAAAGCATACTTCCAAAGCGGGGTCCCCAGATATCGCTCTCTGATCTCGTTACTGAAACTTTCAATGCTGGAGCTTTGAAACATGTTGATATGTGGCCCCCCGCCAAACACCTGAGTAATCTGATCCGGCTCCACCTGCGTCAAGTCCGACTCCTTTCGATCAAGATTGAAGGCCAAAAGGTTCAGCGTATCGCGTCTGTATAACACATCATAAAACCCCGGGCTCATCGAGAACTTAGGCATCTCCAACAGAAACCGATCGCCAACCCTTCTCTGAGGCGGCACAATTTCCTGGCTACCGACCATTCGAATCGGCTCGTCACCATATACGCTATCCGCCCTCATGATGATCAGATCATTATTCAACGTATAGTATCTTCTTTGTTCTGATCTCTTTGCTGCGGCCGCTATGCGATACATCACTGGCACGAACAATGCATTATTGTGAAATTCCGTATACGATCGCTTCAATGGACTTGCCATTAAAAAGATCTTTCCATTCTGAGATAAAAATGGCTTATTGTTTCTAAATCTTAAAATAGCCGAACGGTCAGGTCCCCACTCCAAAACAGGTATCGCACCCGGCATTTCCATTGTTGGAGACCTTTCCTCAAAAACATTTTCAAAAAAAGGATTTTGAAAATCAGGTTTGTCCAAAGGCGAAGATTCAGCTACTGCTGAAATGGCAAGGCCATTTACCCTAAGGAGTTGATTATAATTATTAATATCTGGCTTATCCCCTGGAATCACTAATACTGCACCAAGGTTATCAAGATTTGCAGAAAGTGTTGCAGTCAATGACGGGTCAATTGAATTCAAGCCATTAAGAACCACAAGATCGGCTTGCGCCAGCAAACTGTAGTCTACATTGGAAGACTGGAATCCCTTGTAACTGAACAACTGACGATTGCCAAATACCCGCTCGATATACGAAGTTGTTGGCTCACTTTTAACTTCCACTACACGAATGGTCTCAGTGAAATTGAGCGTAAAGAAAAATTCATTGTCGAAACTAATGGGATAATCCGTGAAGCTAATCCGCGCTTCGTTGAGGCCTCGCATACCAGAAGCGATATCAAAGCTCGCTTCTCCAAAGCTGTTGGGCTCAATGTCTATCGATACTGCTCCTGTCTGAATATCATTCACCACCAGCTTTACAATGAGCCCCTCGGCCCGCCTGTTGCCAATGTTCATGAGCCGTACATTGACGGTATTTTTTTCCCCTCCGATCACAAAGGGGTTCTCAAGGTAAACCGAGTCAACAAAAACATTTGACGACTGACTAAAGGCCACTGGAACCA
>DAORAG010000201.1:0-5742 GCA_035344095.1 Cyclobacteriaceae bacterium
GCTTTTTTGAAATCACGGCAGTCCACAATCATTTCGTGCGCGCAGCGCCCATTAGCCCCCGTGTACAAAATCTTATAGTGTCCGCTTAGTCTTTCTTTGATATAGTTGGCATTAAGGATCGCCATTTTAGTTGCATTGGTCAATCCTTCGCCTCCCATCATCGCTATGTAGGCATAAGAGATGGCCAGAATACTAGCGCTTCCCCATGGCGCTGCTGACACTGCAGGGATCGCGTTGTCACCACCGGTTTTTACCACCGGGTGTCCTGGAAGGAAGGGCTTCAGTTTGTCATTACAGCAGATGGGTCCCATACCAGGGCCACCACCACCATGTGGAATGCAAAATGTTTTGTGAAGGTTAAGGTGGCAAACATCTGCGCCAATATTAGCTGGGGAAGTCAATCCCACTTGTGCATTCATGTTTGCTCCGTCCATGTACACCATTCCTCCGTTTTTATGAATCGTTTCACATATTTCAACGATCGATTCTTCAAACACTCCATGTGTTGACGGATACGTCACCATCAAGCAAGACAAATTATTTTTGTGCTGCTCAGCTTTTGCCTTCAAGTCGGCAACGTCAATCTTTCCCTCCGCATCTGACTTCACCACCACCACATCCATTCCTGCCATTACTGCGCTTGCCGGGTTTGTGCCGTGTGCTGATGCGGGAATCAACGCTATGTTACGATGTCCGTCTCCGTTGTTCTGGTGATATGCGCGAATG
Source organism: Cyclobacteriaceae bacterium (assembly GCA_035344095.1). GTDB lineage: Bacteria > Bacteroidota > Bacteroidia > Cytophagales > Cyclobacteriaceae > ELB16-189. Next base: position 727 of record DAORAG010000201.1, read on the forward strand.
ACCATCAGTCCTGCGTACTCGCCTTGTGCTCCGCTGTTAGGTTGAAGGGAGACGCCAGTAAACTCTGTTACTTCTTTCAACCAGGATTCCAGATTTTGAATCATTTCGGTATAGCCTGCAGTTTGATCACCAGGCGCGAAAGGATGAATCTGTCCGAGTTCCGGCCAGGTTACGGGAATCATTTCAGTGGTTGCATTGAGCTTCATCGTGCATGACCCCAATGAAATCATGGAGTGCACCATGCTAAGGTCTTTGTTCTCCAACTTCTTGATGTAGCGAAGCATTTGGTGCTCTGAGCCGTGTGCGTGAAACACAGGATGCGTCAGGTACGCTGAAGTTCTTATCAAAGATTTCGGCCACGAAATTGGTGATTCTTCTATTTTGATAGCTTCTTTTGTGCCCAATACCGCGAGTATGGTATTGACATCTGATGCTGTCGTTGTTTCGTCAAGTGAGATACCAATATGATTGGATTCGAAATAACGGAAGTTGATGTTGTGTTTTTCAGCAGCTGATTTTATTGCTGCCTTGTCTTTTACTTCTACCTTAAGTGTATCAAAATAATTTTCGTTCACTTGTTTTAATCCAGTAGACTTGATGCCGCTATCAAGCGCTTTTGCAAGGCCGTGGATTCGTAAGGCAATTTTTTTCAAACCTTCTGGTCCATGATACACGGCATACATGCCGGCCATCACAGAAAGTAAAACTTGTGCCGTACAAATGTTTGAAGTGGCCTTTTCTCTTCGGATGTGCTGCTCCCTTGTTTGCAAGGCCATGCGGTATCCAGGCTTGCCTTCAGCGTCTATCGAGGCACCAATAATGCGACCAGGAATAAGTCGTTTGAAATCTTCGCGGCTTGCAAAGAATGCAGCGTGAGGTCCACCAAATCCCATCGGCACGCCAAACCTTTGACTTGATCCAACTACAATGTCAGCACCCATTTCACCGGGCGACTTCAGTAGCAACAGACTCATCAGGTCTGTGCCCATTACAACGGACACTTCTTTCTCATGTGCCGAAGCAATAAATGCACTGTGATCGGCAATCGCCCCGTTGTTGTCAGGATATTGAATGTAGACGCCAAAAAGTTGGGGATCGGTGATGTCAAATTTTGCCAAATCACCTACAACCAGATCCACACCAATAGGTGCACAGCGTGTACGCAGCACATCGATGGTTTGCGGAAATGTATTCTGATCCACAAAAAACTTCACCGCATCTTTCTTCCCGGCTTTTCTCGCGGCAAAAAGAACGTGCATCGCTTCTGCTGCAGCTGTTCCTTCATCGAGCAGCGAGGCGTTGGCGATTTCCATTCCGGTTAGATCCATCACCATAGTCTGGTAGTTAATCAAGGCTTCGAGTCGGCCTTGGGCGATCTCTGCCTGGTATGGTGTGTAGGCGGTATACCACCCTGGATTCTCCAGAATATTTCGGAGAATCACTCCGGGTGTAATGGTGTTATAGTACCCTGTGCCTATATAAGATTTGTATATCTTATTTTTGGCCATCACTCCCTTAAACTCTTTCAGGAACTCAAATTCAGACTTCGCTTCCGGGAGGTTGAGTTTCTTTTTCAACCGGATGTTGGAAGGAATAGTCTGATCAATCAGTTCGTCAACCGACTTTACTTTTATTGTCTTCAGCATTTCGGCAACCTGGGTTGCATCCGGTGCATTGTGACGGGTTTCGAATTTTTCTGAGTAGTGGGGTAGTGTGGTCATACACCAGGGTAAAGAATGGTTTGGGATTTATTTAGAAACGCTCGAATTGTGAAAAGAAGAAATTGCCTTCAATTTCCGCATTGGCATCCGAATCAGAGCCATGGATCGCATTGGCATCGATTGACTTTGCAAACAGTGCGCGGATAGTACCAGGTTCAGCTTTCTGAGGGTCAGTTGCTCCGATTAGTTTTCTGAAGTCCTCAATCGCATTGTCCTTTTCCAGAATCATTGGTACAATGGCACCGGACGACATGTAAGAACAGAGATCCTTATAAAAAGGTCTTTCCTTATGAACCGCATAAAACTTTCCTGCCAGCTCTGCACTCAGGCGTGTTTTTTTCATAGCCACGATTCTAAAACCTGCCTCCTGGATGATCTTAATTATTGCTCCTGTGTTTCCTGCACCTACTGCGTCAGGCTTAATCATGGTGAATGTCCTGTTTCCTGCCATTTTTTAGTTGTGTTTTCTGGGTTGTATAAACATTGAGTTGAAATACCTGCACTCCTTAAGTTGATGCAAGTGTGCTTGCCTTTTGCAAACTGGTCGCAAAAATAATGATTACTAATGGAGAAGCCAGTACCAGAAATCAAAGAAACATGTTTGTTGGTGTCTGCTCAAAATCGCTGAAATCTACACGTATCAGCCGGTAAGCGGGTGGTAAATAAGGTGTTTGTAATCCTGCCATTTATCCGCATTTTTGACCCTTCGATGAAAGATATCCAAGGTTTTAAATCCCTTCTGGAAAAGTCAAAGAAGGTAGTCATCGTGACGCACTTCAAGCCTGATGCTGATGCCCTCGGATCATCGTTGGGGCTGGCCGGGTACTTGAAGAAGAAAGGACTGAACCCCAGGGTGATCACGCCTAGCGACTATCCCACCTTTCTTCACTGGATGCCTGGCAATGATGAGGTCCTCGCCCTGGAGAAAGACAATGTTGAAAAGGAGCGGGAAGCAAGGCAATCAGTAAGTGACGCGGAAATTATTTTCTGCCTGGATTTCTCCAGCCTTAACCGAATTAATTCTTTAGGCGAGATGATTCGCGAAAGCAAGGCCAAGAAGGTTTTGATTGACCACCATCTTGAACCTGAACATTTTGCCGATTATGAGCATTGGGATCCGAAATCTGCATCCACAGCAGGGCTAATTTTTGAACTGATCGATAAAATGGGGGATAAGGCGACAATAGATAAGGAAATAGCGAATTGTCTCTATGCTGGATTGCTGACAGATACAGGTGGGTTTCGTCACTCCAATACGAGACAATCAGAATTTCTGATTGCCTCTGAGCTGGTGGGCGCTGGCGCGAATCCCTCATGGGTATCCAAAAAAATATACGATACCAATACGTTGGCTCGGCTGAAGTTGATCGGATATGTATTAAGCCAGAAGCTCATGGTACTTCCAGAATACAGGACGGTGTACATCATGTTGACTCAGGATGAATTGAAGCAATACAATACCCAAACGGGTGATACGGAAGGGTTGGTGAACTATGGTCTTTCAATAGAAGGTATTCGCTTGGCTGTATTGATGTATGATAGAAAAGAGGAAATAAAACTTTCGTTCCGGTCGTTGGGCACTTTTCCTGCCAATGAGATAGCACGAAAGTATTTTGAAGGCGGTGGTCATCGAAACGCAGCTGGTGGCTCTTCAAAGCAAACCCTTCAGGAAACACTAAACAAGTTCCTGGCAATACTGCCTGAGTACAAGGAAGAGTTAAACAAAGATGACTAAGTTCGCGGTTGATTTAAATCAACGTAATAAACAAGCATTAAAGACTTAAGCAGATAAATCATGAATTTCAATAAAATAGCAATCGGGCTGGTGTTGGTTGTGATGGCATGTTCCTCAAATGAAAGGGAGACGCCAAAGGGAATAAAGTTTACAATGGTTCGTGAAGGTGAGGGTCGCATGGGCCAGCCTGGCGAATATGTGAACCTAAATTTGATTTTTAAGGATGAGAACGATTCCATCTGGAATGACTCAAGGTCGCTGCCTTTTCCGATGATTCTTCAGTTGCGAGAAGAATCGCAAAACAATCCTGGTTTTGAAGAAATTGTTCACATGTTGAAGGAAGGTGACAGTGTCACGTTTCAGCTGACTGCAAAGTCGCTGTTTGAAGATACATGGGAGCAGCCTATACCTGAAGGAATGGATCCCGAATCCAAGTTTACGTTCTATATGGGGGTAGCTGAAGTGATGAGTGATCTTCGCATTCGCGAAATGGAGCAAGAGTACATCGAGAAGTTGAACGCTGAGCAAATGGTGATTGATGGTAAAAAAATTGATGAATACCTCGCTGCATCCAACATTGAGGCGCAAAAGACGGAGTCCGGGCTTCGGTATATTATTACCAAAGAGGGAACTGGGGATCCTGTGGCCGTGGGAAATGAAGTTTCCATCGACTATGCCGGTTATCTTTTGGATGGCACGCTGTTCGATACAAGTATTGAGGCCGTAGCCAAAAAAGAAAATAGTTCTTCTACCGGAAAGGCGTTCGGTCCTCTGACACTCCAGGCCGGTAGTGGGCAGGTAATTAAAGGATGGGAAGAGGCAGTATTGCTAATGAAAAAAGGCACCAAGATGCGCGTCTGGATTCCCTCGCCACTGGCTTATGGACCTCAGGCACGTAGTGCGATCATCAAGCCGAACTCTATCCTGGTGTTTGATATGGAGATGATAGATATTAAAAGATAGACGATGTTGGGGATGAGGGTTTTGACACTGGTGGCTATAGTAGCCATTACCATTATTTCTTCTTGCAGTGACGACAGTTCATGCTCGCGTGAAGTATCACAAGACCTGCTTGATGCTGTTGACAAGGCCCAGTTGGCGATTGACAACAAACTTATTGACGATTACATCGCAGCTAATTCAATAACAGGAGTTCAGGAAATCAATGGTATCAAGTGCGTGATATTAAAGGAGGGAGATGGGTTGATTCCTTGTCTTGAGAATACGGTGGTGGTTACCTACAAGGGATCGTTCATGAGCAACGGAAACGTGTTCGACAGTCGCCAACTATCGCCAATTGAATTTCCTCTTAACCGGCTAATAATGGGTTGGAGGCTGACTTTTGCTTCCTTTTCAAAAGGGACTAAGGCGACTATCTATGTTCCATCAGGTTTCGGATACGGTCCCGATGGATATCCTCAGGGAAATGTGCCTGGCAATGCCAATCTTATTTTTGAAATCACCCTATTGGGGGTACGTTGATTTTTCTAACTAGGGAAGATATGTGAGATAATTAGATTCCTTACACAGGATATACTAGACTAGTTATTGATCAATTAT